>NZ_JBRBAF010000013.1:0-130607 GCF_052805975.1 Chromobacterium sp. W521 | reverse complement strand
CCGTCGCCCAGGCTGAGGGTGAGCAGGCGTTGGTCTTGATTGAAGGCGGAGGCGAAGCTGGCGAGCAGGGTGCTGAGGTCCATGGGGCGGGCGGTTTCCAAACGCAAAAATAAAAGCACCCTCGCGCAGGAGGGTGTCCGAGGGGGTGTTTTCGGCTCAAGAAACTAGATAGCGGGAGGATTCTAAGTATCTGGGTAGGCGGTGACAAGCTATGCCGCTCGAATGTTCACCCTTTGCTGGGTTTTACCTGTCCCTATTGCCAGGTTTTGGCCGATGGAGGAGGGCTGCTGAAGGCTCAGTCCAGCGTATCCATATAGTCCTTGCCGCGCAGCCGCCCGGTTTGCGCCCAGGGCAATGGCTGGCCGGCGGCCAGCGGGCGGATGTCCACGCGCATGCTTTCGCGATGGCGGCCGTCCTGCGAGCGGGACTCCACCCGCAGCGGCAGCGCCCAGCGCGTGCTCCATTGCAATTGCTTGCTGTGGCCGTTGGCGGTTTTGCGATACCAGCGGCTGCCGTCCGCGCCGGGGCCGACGGTAAAGCCTTTCAGTTTTTCAATGTCCACCAGCTGGCTGGCCAGGGTCCAGGAGCCGTCGAAGCCCACGTCGCTCCATTCGCGCTGGCCCACCTGCACCAGCAGCCGCTGTTGCGGCACGGCGAATTCCAGCCGCGGCTGGCCTTTGGCGTCCAGCCACACGTGGCGGCTGGCGGCGGCGTAGTCGATATGATCGTGGCCGTCTTCCGCGCCATGATCGTGGTCATGGCCGCCGGCGCGCGCGTTCAGCCGTTCGCGCCAGACGTGTTTGCCCTGGCGGGTCAGTTTTTCCCTATAGCGTATGGTTTTTTCCACGCCGTCGTTGCCGATGGTGACGGTTTCGTAGCTGATGGTGGCCACCAGGTCCGGCACGGCGGCGCGCAGGGTCGGGGACAGGGCCAGCAAGGCTAGCGGCAGCAGGATTTTCATCGTGGTCTTTCGTCATTCGTAAAAGGAGGCTTGCCCGAGGGCAAGCCGAATGGAGTGAATCCGTGACGGCCGCGCCGGGCCTGGAGCGGCGCCGGCGCGGGGGCGGGGGTTTAGAGCCTGTTTACGATTTCGCAAGCTAGAGCGAGACCAGGCGAAAACGAGTGAAAAAGCGGAATGTACGTGTGGTACATGAGCATTTTGAGCTTGTACTCACTGTGTAACGCTCCACGACGCGCAGCAGATCGTAAACAGGTTCTTACAAGCCCAGCGCGCTTTTCACCAGGCCAAACACCTTGGTGTTGTCCATCACGCCCTTGAAACCCTTGGAGCCGGCGCCGCCGGACATCAGCATCACGTCGCCGCCGCCGTGGGTTTCGCTGGACAGGCGGATGCCGGTTTCCTGTTGGTAGTCGTCGCCCATCGCGGTGGCGGAGTCCACCGATACGCGGGTGGCCTTGCGGTTGGGGCCGTTGCCGAATACCAGCGCGGTGTAGGTGGCGCCGTCCGCGTCCTTGGATTCCTTGCCGTCGGCGTAGCCGCGCACGATGTCGTGAATGGGGTTGCCGCGCTTGGCGTAGCCGTTGATGGTCATGGTGTGGTCGTGGTCCGCGGTGACCACGATCAGGGTGTTGTTGAGGTCCACCTTGGCCAGCGCGGTCTTGATGGCGTTGTCGAAGGCGATGGTGTCTTCCAGCGCGCGCTTGGCGTTGGTGCCATGCAGCGCGTGGTCGATGCGGCCGCCTTCCACCATCAGCACATAGCCGTTGCCGTTGCGGGACAGGGTGTCGATGGCCTTGGCGGTCATATCCGCCAGGCTGGGCTGGTTAAGATTGTTCTTCACCCGGTCCAGCTCGTAGTCCATGTGGTCTTTGTTGAAGATGCCCAGCAGTTTGCTTCCGGACTGCGGATTGAAGGCGGCCAGCTCGCTGCCGCTGCTGACCAGGGTGTAGCCCTTGGCTTGCATCTCGGTCAGCAGGTTGCGGCCGTCCGGGCGTTTGCCACCGGAGGCGGTGGGCAGGAAGAATTTGCTGCCGCCGCCCATCAGCACGTCCAGGCCGGCGCCCAGCTTGGCGTTGTAGCCGGCGCCGCCCGGAACCGCCTGGGCGGCGATGTCGGATTCGGCGTCGCGGTGGCAGACGTGGGCGTAAGTGGCGGCCGGGGTGGCGTGGGTGACGCGGGTGGTGGTTACCGCGCCGATGGCCTTGCCCTTGGCCTTGGCCAGCTCCAGCAGGGTGGTGGCCGCTTGGCCGTTGCCGACGCCGCAATTGCCGGTGCCGTTGCTGTTGGGGTCGATGGCGCGGGTGTCGGCGGACATGGAGATGACTTCGTTGTTCATCTTCACGCCGGTCATATAGGCGGACATGGACGGCGCGCTGTCGGTGGTTTGCGCGTCGTTGGAGAAGGTTTTGACGCGGGCGGTGCGGGACAGCTGTTCCATGTTCAGCTTGCCGGCTTCGCCGTATTTGTAGATGCGGGAGGCGGTGACGGTGGTGGGGCCCATGCCGTCGCCCAGGAAGAAGATCACGTTCTTGGCTTCGCCCGCGGCCTGGGCCGGGAGCGCGTGCAGGGCGGCGGCCAGCGCGGCAACGCTCAGCAGCGGTTTCATCATCGGTTTCATTGCGGTTCTCTTGTATGGATATTTGCGTAGCGTTTGGGGGCGGCGCGGCTCAAAGCGCGGCGGCTTTCTTCACCAGGCCAAACACGTCGATGTTCTCCAGGAAGCCCTGGAAGGCGTCCGAACCCTGGCCGATGGCGCCGATGAAGACATCGGTGCCGCCGTGGGTCTCGCCGCCGGCCGGCATGCGCACCGCGGCTTCCTGGTGGTAGTCGTTGGCGGAGACCGCGGCGTCGGTCAGCGCGGTAGCGGCGTTGCGGTTGCCGTTGACGCGGTTTTCGCCGTTGCCGAAGCCGATGATAGAGTAGGGCATGCCGTCGGCGTCGGTGGCCACGCTGCCGTTGCTGTAGTTTTTCACCAGGCCCAGCACGCCGGGATTGCTGGGGGTGGTCTTGCCGGTGCGTTGGGCGTAGCCGTTGAGCACCAGGGTGTGGTCGTGGTCCGCGGTGACCACGATCAGGGTGTTTTTCAGGTCCGGATCGCGCTGTTTCATCGCGTCGATGGCGGTCTTGATCGCCTGGTCGAAGGCCACGGTGTCCTGCAAGGCTTTCTTGGCGGTGGTTTCATGCAGCGCGTGGTCGATGCGGCCGCCTTCCACCATCAGGAAAAAGCCCTGCTTGTCCTTGCGGTCCGCCAGCATGGAGATGGCCTTGGCGGTCATCTCGGCCAGGCTGGGTTCCTTGGCGGCGTCGCGGTCCAGGTCGTAGCTCATGTGGCTGCTGGTGAACAGGCCCACTGCGCGGTTGGTCTTGGCCGGGTCCAGCGCGTTGAAGCCGGTTTTGTCCGCGGCGTAGCCGTAGCCCTTGGCTTTCAGCTCCGCCACCAGGTCGCGGCCGTCGGCGCGTTTGCCGCCGGCGGCCTTGGGCAGGAAGAACTGGCGGCCGCCGCCAAACACCACGTCCACGCCGTCTTGCAGCTTGGCGTTGTATAGCGCGCCGCCCGGCACCAGTTGGGCGGCGATGTCGGATTCGGCGTCGCGGTGGCAGACGTGGGCGTAAGTGGCGGCCGGGGTGGCGTGGGTGACGCGGGTGGTGGTGACCACGCCGGTGGCCTTGCCGCCGGCCTTGGCCAGTTCCAGCAGGGTGCTGACCGGCTGGCCGTTGCCGCTGCCGCAGTTGGAGGTGAAGTCCGCGTTGGGGGATTTGGCCTGGGTGTTGGTGGACATGGAGATGACTTCGTTGTTCATCTTCACGCCGGTCATGTAGGCGGACATGGACGGCGCGCTGTCGGTGACTTGAGCGTCGTTGGAGAAGGTTTTGACGAAGCCGCTTTCCGGCAGCGTGTCCATGGTCAGCTCGCCGTCTTCGCCCACGGCATAGATGCGGGCGGCGGTGGTGGTGTTGATGCCCATGCCGTCGCCCAGGAAAAAGATTACGTTTTTGGCGACGGGGCGTAGGCCCTGGTTATTGTTGGCGGAGCCGCTGGCGGGGCCGCCGTTGCTGCCGCAGGCGGCCAGGCCGATGGCGGCCGTCACGGCCAGGGTCAGGCTAAGGATGCGCATGATGTTATGTTCCGGGCATGAAAAAAACCGGCACAGCATAGTGGGCGCATGTTTCGGCCAGGAGAGGTTTTGATGAAGCTTTTGTTGCCGAGTCAACCGGGAGGGGGCTTGGGCGTTGACGGGCTGCGCTTAGAACCTATTTATGATCTGCTGCGCGTCGGCGATACGGCGTTGAAACCGGCTTCGAAATACTCATGTACCCTATGTACATTCCGCTTTCTCAGCCGTTTTCGCCTTGTCTCGCCTTAGCTCGCGAGATCGTAAACAGGCTCTTAGCGTTGTTTGGCGCACAGGGGCAGCAGCCGTTGATAGGCGGCGTTGATTTCCTTGCTTTTGCGTTCCGCCAGCTCGCGCAGCTCCAGGCCCAGGGCGCTGACCTTGTCCGGATGGTACTCCGCCATCCGCGCCCGGTAAGCCGCTTTGAGCTCCTCCGCGGAGCAGGGCCAGGCGATTTGCAGCACCTGGCAGGCGCGTTCGGTTTCGGAGACGGGGCGGGCCGACGGCGTCTCCGGTCGCGAAGGACTCAGCGCCCGGCGGATCAGCCAGTAGGCCAGCAGGGCAAACAACAGCAGCGCAATCAATCGCATCGATACGGCTCCTTGGCAGAGGCCGTCCGCGCTTGCGGACGGAATAGCAATATGGAGCGGCGGGCCGGCCGCGGGTTCCCGGCGCGGGGCCGCGGCCGGCGAAACTTTGCCGCCGGCGGGCGGTCCCATCCGACCCGGCCATGTTCTTTTAGAGTGGCTAACAACAGTCAGTGTTACGGCTGAGGCAAGGCGCGCCGGCGCAGGCAGTACTTGAGTACGGCCAGTCGGCGCAACGCGGCATCAGGACCATTGTTAGCCGCTCGTAATCTAGCGCCGCCCGCCGATCCGGGGAGGCGGCGGCCCGCAAGGAAGCGTATGAGTCCCACCATCCGTCTGGCCGTCCGGGCCGACATCGCCGCGCTGTTCGATATCCGCACCAGCGTCCGGCAAAACCACCTTTCCATCGAGCAACTGGCCGGCCTTGGCATCACGCCGGAGACTATCGCCGAAACCATCGCCGCCGCGCCCTGCGCCTGGATCGCGGAGCAGGACGGCCAGCCGGCCGGCTTCGCCATGGCGGACCTGGACGCCGGCGAAGTGTTCGCCTTGTTCATCAAGCCGGAGTTCGAGGGCTTGGGCCTGGGCCGGCAACTGCTGCGCCAGGCGGAGGCCGCGCTGTTTCAGCGCCATTTGCTGATCCGGCTGACCACCGACGGCGACGAAGCCATCCGCGCCAACGGCTTTTACCAGCGCCAGGGGTGGCGGCAAGCCGGCTTGGCAGAGGGCGGAGATGTGGTGTACGAGAAGCGGCGCGGGGGCTGAACGAGGCGCGCCTCCGGCGACGAGGCTGATGAGCCGGGGGCGTGCCGGATACGCGGGCTCCCGAGCGTTTGGAGGCGCGCCGCTTGCAGGTAAAGAGGGAGCGCTTCTTCTTTAAGCGCATAAGCATAAGCCAATATGCCACTACAGCCGCGCCGGCTTTTATATTATGATGCCGGCTCTGCGTTGTTTGCCGCCCCTGTCCGCAATACCCAGTTCCCTGTTTCATGCCAAGACGCCGCGTTTCGCGCGCGCCTTCGTCGTCGACTGTTTTCGGGTGGCCGCGCCAAGTCATAGATGATAGCCGTCCTGGAGTTTTGAATGAGTTTCACCACCTTGTTGCTATATATCGTCGCCGTCAGCGCCGTGATGATCACCCCCGGTCCGTCCATGCTGCTGGCGCTCAACAACGGCGCCAGCCACGGCATGCGCATCGCCAGCTACGGTTTTGCCGGCGCGGTGTTGTCTGATCTGCTGTTGATCGCGGCCGTGGGCTGCGGCCTGGGCGCGCTGTTGCAAGCGTCGGAACAATTGTTTTCCATCGTCAAATGGGGCGGAGCCGCCTATCTGGTCTATCTGGCCTGGATGATGTGGCGCGCGCCCACTCAGGCGCTGGCGGCCAGCGCACAGAACGGCGAGGCCAGCGGGCGCGGCACGTTTTTGCGTTCCTTGGTGGTGGGCCTGTCCAATCCCAAGGGGCTGCTGTTTTTTACCGCCTTCCTGCCGCAGTTCATCCGCCAGGACCAGCCGGCGGTGCCGCAATACATGATTCTGGCCGTGGTCACCGCCAGCGTGGATTGCGTGATGATGTTCATCTACGCCTACGGCGGCCGCCATGCGATGCGCACCTTCTCCGCCCGCGTCATGGGCTGGATCAACCGCAGTTGCGCCGGCATGCTGGCGGTGTTGGCCATCGGCCTCAGCCTGTACCGCCGCAGCGATATGAGCTGAGCGCGTCGCCGCTGCGCAAGAACAAGCCCGCCGGGATCGGCGGGCTTTTTTATTTGGGTGGCGGTTTCAATAAAACCATTTCGCCAAATCAACAATTTTTGCAAGTCCGGATTACCAGAGGTTCTTTAAGCTGCGTCCTTATAAAAGCTACGGTGCCAGACCGCGCGTCATCCGCCAAGCCCGCCTCATTTGCTCTGGAATTCGCGTAGTTGTGAATTAAGCGCCTCACAACGCATTTCATCCAGACTAGTTGAACGACGAATCTGGGCAAACGAATAGAGCGCCGCCCGTAGACCCCGCACCTTATCCGCGATCCGAAAGCCTGCAAATATGATGATTTCCTCCAAGCTGTCGCGCCTGGCCGCGCCTCAAAGTCTGGTTCATGCCCAGGGCCCGGCCGAAGCCCCGCAGGGTAAAACCACCTTGGCTTACTATCCCTCGCTGCTGCGTGAGACGGAAAAACTGCGCGATATCCGCCAATGGGACCATGGCAGCGCCGCACTGCTCAAAATGGCGGCTGGAAAACTGCATTCGGAACAGCAGCCGCTATCCCCACATTGGGATAACGACCGAATGCTGGCGGAGCTGAACGCTTACGATTGGCGGAGCGGGGGACAGGGCGCGCCGGCGTATTTGCAGCAGTTCGCCCAAAAGGTGATTCAGGAAGTGGAGTTGCACCCGCAAGCCTATCTGGCGGCTTTTCCCTGTGCGGACGAGACGGCGCCGTCAGAACCCCGGCCTAGCCTGGCCGTGGCCGGCATGCTGTCGGACATGTCGAGGAATGTCATTCACAAGGTGCTTGAAAAACTCATCCTCGAGGCGATCCCGCTGCCGCAACTTCGCGCATTCAAGGACAGCTACCAAGAGTTGCGTGAGATCTGCAAGGGCAATTACAGCACTCAGCGCAAACTGGAAGAACTGGCTGCGGCGCTGGACCGGCTTGGCCGGCAGTTGGCCAGCGGTAAAGGCGTGGGGGCTCAGGAAGGCCGGAAATTGAAAGCCTATCTCGACGCCGTGGGGCCTTGGTTGAAAAGCGCCAGCGGGCAGTGGGCGTCATTGGAGCACAGCTTGTTGGAGTTGAAGGATCAGCCTTCCGTACTGGGCAGGACCTTGGAACTGACGGCCGCCGCGGAGAAGCTTTTGACAGATCCGCAGTTGAAGCGAGCGCTGGATGAAGATTGGCTGGACGGCATGGCCCAGAGCCTGGGCGCGGTGAGGCAGACCCTGGGCCAGGTGCGGTTGTGGCAAGCCCTGCCCCAGGAGGCTGGTTTGGGCGATTACCTGGGGATTCTGACGGACAATCCTCTGCTGGAACAGCAGCTCGCCCCATCTTTACTGAGCTTGGGCAAGGCGCTGGCTCAGACGCAAAAGACCGTGCCTTATCCGGTCAATGGGTCGCTTGCGGAGCGATTGGGCTGGTTGGCCGAAACCCTGGCCCGACCGGAGCTGCGGGAGTCGTTGCGACCGCATCTGGAAATGTTGCTGGGCGGCTCCGCTCAGGCGGAGCAATTGCTGGCGGCCTTTCAGTTTGCCGATCAACTGGGCCGCTGCCCGGCGGACAGCGGCTTGGGCGAACAGGCATTGTGGCTGTTGAGCGCTTTGAGCCAAGCCAGCTCGGAGAGTCCGGCATGGTCTTGGACCCGCCAGTTTCAGAGCGCGCTGGGTGCGGATGCGGACACGGTCGCCTTGTTGAATCGCCTGCTGACGTTGAACCGGAGTCCGGAATCCTGGGCGTTGTTGATGCGTGATCTTGGCAAGGCCGCCGCGCCCAGCCTAGGCCTTTGGGCCGGCGCTCATATCGCCGGCCGCTGGTTGCCGGCTCATGCGGCGCAGGAGCTGGAAAAGTTCTACCGCGAAAGTTCGGCTTCCGAAAGCTGGGCCGGCATGTTTCAGCGCATGGCCGGCAGCTTCGTGGCGGTGGCAAAACCTTATCTGGTGGAAAAGCTGATGGGCGATCCGTTGGCCGCGGCCACCGTGCAGTATGCGGAAGCCCTGCAAAACCACACGAGTTGGGAGCAGACGCTGCAATGGTTTGTCGCCCATGATCAAAGCCAGAACCAGACCCTGCAGTTCGCCTACAGCCAATACCTGAACGCCAGGCTGGCTTATCAGGTTTGCCTGGCCTTCAACAGCCAGGACCCGGTGGAAACCGAGGACCGCTTGCGGCTGCTGGCGCGCCAGCTCAAGGATTATCAGGTGGTGCGGCATTATCCACAGTTGGAAAAACTGGTGGATCTGATTCCCTTGCTGCCGGCGTTGAAAGAGGCCGGCCAAACCGTGGGGGCGCAGCCGGTTGCCGACTCCTGGCTGGCCTGGGGCAATCAATGGCTGGACGCGCTGGCCGACAGTAAGAGCGAGAGTGTGCGGGACTTGCGCGAACAACTATCCCGGCGCATGGAAAACTGGCTGGCGGACGCCGTCATGTCCGCTTGCGATGCGTTGGTGCAGCAGCCCTGGAGTCTGCTGCCCGGCGTCGACGCCGCCAGCGCCGCGCGGCCGGCCACCGCGCAGCCGGCCGCGCCGTCCTGGCTGGCCGCCAATTGGCAATTGGCCGGCGGCATCAGCCTGGAAGCCCTGGGCTTGGCCGCCGTGGGCTATGCCTTGTGGTGCGCGCGTCAGGACGCGCCAGCACCGTTGCCGGCGGAGATAGAGCTGAAGGAAATACTGGTGCATTCCGCCCCGGCAGCGCCTCAGGACGAAAGTAGTCCGTTCCAGCCGCCCGTGGCCGAGCAGGCGCCGGCAACCGGCGGATCCGCGTTATGGGAACAGAAAGCGCCGCTTCTGCTCGGCATTGCCGCCATGGCCGCGGGCGGGGCCTTGCTTTATGGCTGGGCGCGCCAAGACGGGGCGCGGCCAAACCCGGCCAACGACGAAGCCTTGCGGCTGGCGCATGAAATCATCACGCAGCTGGATGTGGATGATCTCCATTTTGTGTTTGATCAACCGCAGTTCGCCGTGGAGCTGGAAGGGGAAGAAGAGGGGCCTCTGCACCGGGCGGCCAGGAGTTTGCCAAGTGAAAAAGTAGACGATGAGGAGGACTTGCCGTTTCAGATTGATCAGGTGCTGCACAATCTGGACATGAGCAGGGCGATCCGCACCGAGTTCAACCGCCTTTTCGAAAAGGCGGATCAGGCAGGCGAAGTACGGGAGCTGCCTCCGGGTAAAGAGCGCGATATCCGGAGGCTGCTCAAGACCATTGAGCTGACCAGCGCTTTCATAGACGACATCAAGGACAAGCCTAGCCTCAACGAGTTTCGCGAGTTTGGCCAAGTCATCTTGAAAGACTTGTCCGCGCTTGCTGATGCTCAGACGGATGATTTAAGCAAATCCATCGTTGAGCGTTACCGACAGGGCTTCGCCGTGCAAAGCGCTCAGTTGACAGGAGCGGCCGCACCGACCGACGCGCCGCCAAGCACCGACCAAGCGCTGGCGCAAGCGTTTCAGCTTCAGGGCGAGCAAAGCCTGGAGCGGGTGGAGCGGCTGTATCAGCCGATACTGAATCCCGCCTCATATATTGACGACTATATCCGCAAGGGGATCAGCGCCTTTGAACAGCGCAAGGGAAGCAAGACGCAGTTGCGGCCGGACAGCAAGATACGTGTCGATTACTATCCCAGAGTCCATCCCAACCCTAATTTGCAAGGCCCGAAAGCGCCGCTGCCCGCCAGCCGCTACTTTACGCTGACGGAAATCGTCACCGGCCAGTACCTGTATGAAAGCAAACGCCTGAAGGACTCCTCAGGACGAGAATACCGCGTGACCGGCATGCAGCATCAGGAACTGGTGGATGCGCTGACTAAGGACAATCTGCAGTCAGCCATGGAGCGCGAGCTCAAGATCTATCGGGACCTGCCGGGCAACGCCGTCGGCATGAAGTCGTTTTACCAGGACATGATCAATGTGCGCTGCCTGGAATATCTGAGCCGCGGCCACCAGGTGCCGCTGCACGCGCAGGCGGTGAAGAACTTTCTGGAGGGCAAGGTTCAGGCCCAGGCGGTGTCCTTCCACGGCACGACGCTGAACGGGGTATTCATGATCCCGGCCGGCCCGGCCGGCGGTGTCATGTTCAGCGTGGATGACGACAAGTTTTTCCATATCGGCAGCCGCGGTCACAAGTATTGGGAGCGGGGCGAGAAGGTTGAATTACTGCCGGTCTTCCCGCAAACCAAGACGTTCAAAGACTGGGTGTTCAGCAAGATGCCCTCTTATGAGGTCATGAAGCAGGAAAAAGACGAAAACGCTTTCAAGTATCGGACCAGCAATTTGGTAGGCCTCGGGCCATTAGCGGGGCGGCAATTCATCAATAAAGTGGTTGAGCGGCCCTTCTCCTTCACTCCCAGCCAGGGCAGGGAGCAACTGGCCGATCAACTGTACAACGGCCTGATGGAGCGGCTGGAATCGGATATCGACACCCTGGTGTTCAGCTATCCGGAACAGATCACCGAAGCCGCGCTGGAAGTTGCCAAGAAAATCCTCACCATCGGCTCCATTGGGCTGGCGGTGGCCATCCCCGGCACCGGCTCGGTCTTGGCTCGTCTCAGCCTGTTCATGGCGTCGCTGGCTTTGGACGCGGCCTATGTCGGCGCCAGCGCCGTGCAAGCCCATATGTCGGACCGGCCTGACCAGGCGGAAGCCTTCCGCACCGAAGCCATCATTGCCGGAGTGCTGGGCGGCGTGGGCGCGGTGGCGGGCGGCGCGCCGCTGATTTCACAAGGCGTCAAGGCGGCGTACTCGGTCAAAAACGTGAATCAGGCCATCACGCTCTACCGCCAGGCCAAGGCCGTGTCGCGCCGGGTCATACCCTCCGTGCTCAGTGAAATGAACTGGAGCCGCTTGGCGGACCCGCGCAAGGTGGATCTACTGGTCAATGCCATGCAGGAAGGCGCGCAAGCGCGCGATCTGGCGAAATTGACCAACCGCGAGACGGTACGGCAATCCATACGCAACAACCTGTTGCTAGATTTCGAAGGCCAGCAAAAAACCCGCTTCGCCTGGGGAGACTTCGCCACGGAACAGGCCAAGGTTCAGCGGAGGCTGGATTCGGACTTGGCCCGTTTGAGCGACGTCAACGGCCATATGCGCCAACTGCTGGATCACCCGCCGGCCGTGCCTCGTCAGCCGATGCCCGGTGTGCCGGAAGAAGCGGCTGCGGGCTGGATTGCCGGCAATAGCCGCTCCGCCAAGACCGCGGCGGAAGCTCAGGAACTAAAAACCAGAATTCAGAGCGCGCTGGAGGGGCACCGCGAGGCGGATTTACTGGATGTTCGCACCATGGAAAGCCTCCACAACGCCGTTTACAAGCCGGCTGCCGGGCAATTGCCACGGGCGTTTCGTTCCAGCAGCGATCCCGTCTTCATGGGCTCGGACATCGCGCGTTCCGGCTTTGAAAAAGCGTTGGCCCAGATCGAGGCCAAAAGCGTGGCGGGCCAAGTGGACCTGGCAGACGCCCTATATGCGGCCGTAGTGCGCTATCACCCGTTTGGCGACGGCAACGGGAGAACCGCGCGCGCCATTTACGCCTTGGCCAGGCTGCAAAAAGGGGAACGTCCTTTCATGGCCTTGAACAAGCAGGCCGAGGACATCCTGAATCCGCCGGGACCGCTTGGCCTTCCGCGCCCAGGGCCTTCCGGCGTTCAAGCGCCGGCCAAAGCCGGAAGCGGGGTCAAGGCGGCTGAGCGCGCCCTGTCCCCGGGGCCGGTCAAGCCCAAGCTGAAAGACTACGCGGACAAGGCTGAATTTGAGGAAGCCATGAAAAAATACCTGGCGGAAAAAGGCACGCTCCAGCGCATGGAAGCCGCCGGCTCGAGTTTCGACGACCTGGCCAGCCGGCGCCGGAAAGCCGTGGGCCAGCTGGAGCAGTTACAAAGCAGTCACCCAGCATTGTTTAAAAAACTGCGCACCGATTCCGGCGCCAATTTCACGCTGACTTCCATTGACGGAGACCCGGCCGAAACGCTGGTGCTTAGCGCTCACGGTTGGTACACGCGGGACAGCCGCAACGCTTTGCTGCCGGCAGGCAAGGATCTGGTGTTTCTGGGGCCGCACGGCCAGGTGTTGCTGGAGCCGCCTAGTTCGGCCGCTTTTCTGCCCACGCAGAAATTGCTGGACGGCGCGGAATACCCGGTCATTTACGCGCGGCTGCGAAATAAGGGGGACGTAGGGCAGGGTTACTCCGCCTTCACCGAAATGAACGCGGGGGTGGCCAAGGAAAACTGGGTCAAGAACTACCACATCAAGCACTACGAAAAGATGCCGGAGGAAGAAGCGCGGCTCGCGGTTTTGAACAACCGCGTCAGCGGCAGCGAGAGCAAGATGGACTTGCTCACCGTCAGCGATCTGGCCGGGAACAAGAAAACCCTGAAAGACCTGCTGGAGGAAATGAAGCCGGGCGGCCGCTACAGCCAGTATAAGCAGCTGGTGTTCGCCGCCTGCCGTGAGGAAAAAGCGCCCGGCACGTTGCTATCGCTCAAAACCGGATTGGGTGAGGGCTATGAAGTTAAGTTCACCAAGACGCCGCTGCAGGGGCAAGACGCGCCGCGCCAGCGGCGCGATGTGGGGACGGCGCCGCAGGATGGGGATGAAACGCCTTTCGATGGTTACTGGGTCTATGAGGCGGTCACGCTGACGCCCAACGGAGACGGCGTCCGCGTCCAGCGCGAGATACGCGAGATACTACCCTATGTGCTGACGCGGCGGCCGGAGCCGTCCGCCGCCAGGTCGGCGCCGCTCAAGCGGCCGGCGTCAAAAGGGATGGCGACCATCACTCGCGATGACATCATCAAGTTCAAGGAGCGGCAGCGTCTGGCGGGCGCGGCCGGCAAGTCGTGAGCATTGGGGTGGCATGCAAACCAAAAGCCGCCCCCTGAGGGTGGTTGAACGCACTCGACATATTCATGGTTTTGATGGCCGAATCACGCTTCGAATTACATCGCAGCCCGCGGCGAGTTGCTGGATCAGTTGCTGCGCTAGCCGGAGTGCGCGCCGCGGGGTTGATGGTGCCGTGCTGCTTCCTGGACATCAAGGCAGCGGCGAGGCCGCCGATGCCGGCGCGCGGCGCGTTGGGCTTGTCGCCGCGTCCCGGTATACCCGCACGTAATCCACCACCATCTCTTGCGGCCAGCGCGTGGACGCGTCCGGCGCGCCGGCCCAGTCGCCGCCCACCGCCAGGTTGAGCACGATGAAGGCCGGTTCTTGCAGGGCGCGCCAACCGTCGCCGCCGTCGGTCTTCATCGTCACCGTTTGATAGAGCTGGCCGTCGACGAAGTAGCGGATTGCCGCCGGCGACCACTCCACGGCGAAATCGTGGAAGCGGTCGTTGAACCAGCCCAGGTCCGGCGTGACGTAGGAGGCCGACGCCGTCTGCACCGTTCCGGCCGGCGCGCCGGGTTTGGGCCGGTGCGCGCTGCCCCAGACGGTGGCGTTTTCCGCGCCGGCTTCGCTGCCCACCATTTCCAGGATGTCGATCTCGCCGTAATGCTCGGGTTGATCCCATTGCTGGTTCAGCATCCAGAAAGCTGGAAACATGCCCTGGCCATAGGGCAGCTTGATGCGCGCTTCTATCCGTCCGTAGCGCCAGGCGGCCTGGCTGCGCATGCGCGCCGAGGTGTAGTCGCGGCCGCCGTAAGCCTGCCGCCGAGCGGCGATATGCAAGGCGCCGTCCCGTACCGTTACATTGTCTCCGGCGGTGTAATACTGCAGCTCATGCAGGCCCCAGGGACCGGGGCCGGATTCTAGCCGCCACTTGGCGCTGTCCAGCGCCGTGCCGTTGAACTCGTCCTGCCATGCCAACTGCCAATTGGCCGCCGCGGCGCTGCCGCCCAGCAGCGCCATCCCGGCGGCGCATGTCGCCATCTTGTTTTTCATCGCTTGCCTCGAGAGAGAATGTCCGGCGCTCAGCATAGCCGTAAGCGGGAGCGGCCTGACGAGGCGGCGCTTGGCAGTTTTACCAAGCGCCGCGGAAACAGACGCGCTGTCGGAGAATAGGGGCCTTTATCGGCCCGGCTTGAAGTTTTAAAAGCGGGCGGCTGTAAGTTATTGCGCCAACAGGGCATGGCGCGATTTATCGTTGAAGGTTAATGCATTGGTCATGGTGTGTGCCTGCGCTTTGGGACAGGCGGGCGGGTTGACTTAGCTGCTTACGATGCGCCGCGGCCTGTCCGGGCTCCCGTTCCCAGTCGCCCCAGGCGAGGGCGGTCAGCGTCATATTGGCGCTGGCTATCGCTTCGCGGTAGCCGTCGCTGCGCGCCTTGGCGTTGATGGAGCCGGGCAGGCCCCCGATGATGGCCACCTTGCTGCGCGGCTTCAAGGCCCGCAGCACATAGTTTCCCACCGCGCGCGCGCCGCTGAAATTGCTGGGACCGACAAAGGGAATGCCACACGCCGTGGCTGGCCAGCGCCCGGTTGTCCAGTTTGTTGTCCAGATTGATCACCAGCAGGCTGCTTCGCAGCGCCTTGATCAGCGCCGGGATGATGGCGCGGGAGTCCGCCGGCGTGATCAGCAGGATCTGCGCGCACCGGCGGTCATCACGCTGAAGAAGGGGTTTTCAGCAATTTGAGCACCAAAGTCACCGCGGGTTTCGTCGCGGCCGCCGCCAGCCGGGGCTAGGCCAGCATGTATCAGGGATGCCAATAGAAAGTCGCGCCGCCGCATAACTCCCCCCGCCCGATCAAGGCCGAATGGAAACAAGGCATTCATCGTTGTGCGGTACTTGCGCTGCGCCCGGAGCCGACGCGGGGCATGGCTTCTTTAGCGCACCGCGCAGCGGTGGGCGGTGGGCTAACCGGGCTTCAGCGCGGCGTCGATCTTGATGCCGTCGAAGAAATCGATAAACGCCTTGTGGCGGGCGGTTTCTCTTTTATTGCGCGACCAGAGTACGCTGACGGGGATGTCGCCGTTAGCGAGTTGCGGCAGGACCGGCGTCAGCTTTCCTTCGCGCAATTCCCTGGCGATGGAGATGTCGGGAAGATAGGCGATGCCTAGGCCCTTGAGCGCGAAGTGTTTTCTGGCTTCTATGCTATTGCACACCAAGGAGGGCGGTAGCTGTATGGCGTCGTCGTGGCCAAGATGCCAGGCCTCCACCTTGCCGGTATTGGGGGAGCGGTAATGCAGGCATTTGTGCCGCAATAAGTCGCCGATATCCCGCGGCGCGCCGTGCTGGGCCAAATAGGCCTCGGAGGCCACCATCACTCTGCGGAAACTGCCCAGTCTGATCGCTTTGACCGCCTTGAGCGTGTGGTCGCCGTCCGCGCCGGTTCTCAGCGCAAAATCAAAACCGTCCTCGATGATATCGACCAGCTTGTCCGAATAATCCAGTTCCAGCTCGATGTCGGGGTAGAGCGAATTGAATTGCGCAAAGTGATCCAGGAACACATCGCTGATGGGTGGCAGGCTGATGCGGAGTTTGCCCTTGGCTTGGGTCAGGCTGGCGCCGAGTTCATGTTGGATGCTGTCCAGCTCTTGTAGCAGGCCCAAGGCCCGCTCCAGTAAGTGCCTGCCCTCGGCGGTGAGGGTGATGCTTCGGGTAGTGCGCTTGAACAGCGTCACCTGCAGCCGGGCTTCCATGCGGCTGATGCGCTTGCCGACGGCGGAGGCGGAAACCCCCATTTGTTTGCCGGCCATGACAAAGCTGCGCAGTTCCGCCACTTGAACGAACAAGGCCAGGTCCTGGATTGAACTGAGCATTTTCACGTCTTTCCGGACAAAAGTGTCCATGCAATCTGGAGCGGGGGCTCACTTTATCGGGGATGTCAAACGCATTAGAGTTTGGATTCGGACTTTAACACAGCAGGCCGCCATGCAGCGTACGGGGGCAAGCCGGCGTTTTTACTGGAACGCATTATGGCGGCGCGGCTCCCCGGACCATGATGCCCGCTTTTTGGCTTTGCGGCGGTGCGGCCTCGCCGAATTTGATTCTGGAGAAGCGATGAATGCAGGCAGCTTGATGAACATGCCCTTGTTGGCTCTAGCGATTTCGGCTTTTGCCATTGGCACCGCCGAATTCGTGGTGATGGGCCTCTTGCCGGAAATCGCCGGCGATATGGCGATTTCAATTCCCGAAAGTGGGCACCTGGTTTCCGGCTATGCGTTGGGCGTGGTGATAGGCGGGCCCGTGGTTGGCATGGCGATCCGCTCCGCCCGCGAAAAGAGCGCGCTGATTGCGCTGATGTTGATGTTTGTCGCCGGTAATGCAGGCTGCCTGTTGGCTCCCGGTTTCGGCTGGCTGATGCTGGCTCGAGTGTTCACCGCGCTCAGCCACGCCTCCTTCATCGGCACCGCGGCGGTGCTGGCCTCGCGGCTGGCCCCGCCGGGCAAGGAGGCTCAGGCAATGGTATTGATGCTGAGCGGCATGACCCTGGCTAATGTGCTGGGCGTGCCCTTGGGCTCCTTGCTGGGGCAGCTGCATGGCTGGCGCGCCACTTTCCTGGGGGTAATGCTGCTGGGCCTGCTCGCCGCGGCTTTGATCGCCGGTTTCGTGCCGGCCGGGCGCGGCAGCCCGTCAGCGGTGGCCGGTGTCGGCTCGGACATGCGCCGACCGGTGGTCTGGCTGGGCCTGGCCACCAGCGTGATGGCGTCGGCCAGCATGTTCGCCTTCTTCACCTATATCGTGCCGGTGCTGCTGCAAGTGACCCATGTGGAAGCCAAGGTGGCCACGGCGGCGCTCTTCGTATGCGGCATCGGCATCACCATTGGGGGCTTGCTGGGCGGACGCCTGGCCGACTGGAACTTGGCCAAGGCGCTGACGAGGACGCTGCCGTGCCTGATCGCGGTGTTGATCGCGTTCTATTGGGCAAGCGCCAGCCTGTATCCGGCGCTGGCGTGCATGGCGCTGTGGGGCGGACTCTCTTTTGCGGTGGGCATGATGTTGCAGGCGCTGATCATCCGGGTGGCCGGCAATGCGGCCGGCTATGCGTCCACGCTGAACATCGGCGCTTTCAATCTGGGCAACGCCATCGGCGCCTGGCTGGGGGGGCGGGTGATAGAAACTGGCTGGGCCTTCAACGCCATCACGCTGCTGGCCGCCGCCTTGGCCGCCGTCACCCTGGCCATGGTCGTGGCCGTGCTGCGGACGGCGCGCCGGGCTCCGCGGCCGTTGTTGGTTTGAGGGCGGGAAATAAATGATTTAGGGGCAGAGGAGGCGGTTGGTTTGATTTCGGCAATCCGGGTGGCCATGTTGGCCCCCGGATTGGTTTTAGTGGCTGCCGAGCTTAGCCTTTAACTTCAATGGCGGGATCCCATTTGAAGTAGCCGTAAAGTGTTTGCGGTCCATTTTTAGGGCGATTGAATACGGCGAAATGCACTGTATAGTTTTCCGTGCCTTTACCTATGATTTCCGCACTCATGAACCAATACGCTTGGTCTTTGCTTTTGGGCGGGAATGGCTCTTTATTGCTGGCTGGGACGGCTGCTTCCTTGGTGTAAACCATGAATTTTGCGTCGCTCATAACTTCTTGACCGCTTTGGTGTTGAATTTTGTACACCATCACGCTGTTTTCGAAGTTGTTCGATTCGGAAACGCCGGCCCAGCGTACTCCATCTCCTACCGTGGCGCTGATTTTCAAATTTCCAGTGCCGGAGCCGGTTATGGTGTTGCCCTTGGTGGCAACAAAATAAAATAAAGAGGTGTCGTTAACCATGGTGGGGCTTTGTTCCACCGTGCTGGGGTTTTTGTACCGCTCAATAATGGCTTCGGTATCAACAATCATATTGATATATATAAAGCCGGAAGAAGAAAAAAGTTGTTCCATATCGCTGCTCCTTAAAATGGCAAAACTTGCCAAAAGGAAAGTGGATGAGTTGTTGCGTAGAGGAGGGCTTAACACAGCTGTTTGTTTTTAGAAGTGTAAGTTTATTTTTACAAGGGAGCTTCAAAAAAACCATCCTAAATGCCAGTTTGGCGGGCCTGGTGAAAATCTCAATGTGGAGTTGCTTCGGCTGACTTATTGCGTATCCGGAGCTGCGCATAAGCTTGGCTTTAGTTGCCTAGAAACTTGGTTGTGACACTCAGCCTTTGCATGGTTTGTGGTGATGTGTTTTGTTTTGAATGTAAGGCTGAATGGTTAGCCGCAATTAAATGGGAGGAGTGCGTGCATTGCGATGGTTTATTTATCAATGAGTTCGACCCGGCCGACTCGCCAAGCCACAAGGAAGGGGACGAACGTGGTTTTTCTTGAGTTTTTGTACTAATTTGTTGCAAAATCTAGCATCCACTCTCTAACAATTAATACATTCCGCCGATGAACCGTTTCCTCCCCCTCGCGCTGCGCGCCTGCGCCGCGCTGTGCTTGTCATGGCCCGCCGTCGCGCCGGCCAAGCTCCTGCCAACCGATGAGTCGCCGGTGGTTTCCCAATATCTGCAACGGGCCAAGGCCAGCCAGCAGCCGGCAGAGCTGCTCAGCTCGGTGGTGGAGGACGGGGTGGAGGTGCGGATGTACCGTATGGTGTCGCAGCAGTGGCCGGGGGCCGGCAGCGGCATGACCAGCAATGCGCCGCTGTGGGAGCAGCAGTACAAACTAGCCTTGCCCATGAACCGAAAGCCTGGCACGCCGGTGTTGCTGTACGTCAACGGCGGCAGCAATCACGCGCAGCCGCCCAAGCTGCCGGACCGTTTGCCGGCGGAGGCGCTGGCGCGTGATCTGGGCGTGCCGGTGGCCGAGCTGTATTTCGTGCCGAATCAGGAGCTGCAACTGGACGAGCAGCCCACTGGCCGTGAGGACGCGCTGGTGGCCTACACCTGGCGCAAGACGGTGGATCAGCCCCAGGCGGAACGCTTCAGCTCCCTGCACCTGCCGATGACGCAGGCGGTGAGCGCGACGATGGACGCCTTGCAGCGCAGCCTGCCGGGCAGCGAGCGTTTTGTGGTGGCCGGCGCGTCCAAGCGCGGCTGGGCCACCTGGCTGGCCGGCTTGAACGATAAGCGGGTGAGCGCCATCGTGCCCGTGGTGGCGGATTTCTGGAATGTGCGCGACAACTTTACCCATGTTTACAACAGCTACGGTCAGCAGTGGCCGGTGGCGCTGCGCGATTATCAGCGCAACGGCATCACCGAGGATGTGTTGCAGGGCGGCGCCGGCCTGGACGCCTTGCTGCGTTTCGAGGACGTGGTCAATTACCGCGCTAGCATGGCGCGCTTGAGCAAGTACATGATTTCCGCCTCCGGCGACGACTTCGCGGTGCCGGATTCCGCCTGGAGCTATCTACCGGCTTTTACCGGCCCCACGCAGCTGCGCTATCTGCCCAATCAGTCGCACTATGTGAAGGGTGATCAGATCGGCAAGGCCTTGCGGCAGTTCATGCGCCGCTGGCTGGCCGGCAAGCCCATGCCGCAGGCCCAGGTGGACGCGGACCCGGCCAGCGGCCGCTTGCGCGTCAGCGTGACGGGGCGGGAAGCGGGCAAGGCCACGTTGTGGCTGGCGCATAATCCCAAGAGCCGGGATTTCCGTTTCAATTCCGGCATCCGTTATCAGCCCAAGCCGATTGAGGGCCAGTGCCGCCGCGGCAGTTGTCGCTTCGAGTTCAAGCCGGACGCTTCGTTGCCGGGCTGGCAGGCTTACTTCATTGAGTTCGAGGGGCAGGATTTCGCTTGGAGCACGCCGCCGCTGGTGTGGCCGCACGCCTATCCCAACGGCGAGCCGGTGCCGTTTGGCGCGCCGCGTTTGCAATTGGGGCGCTGAAGGCGCTTGGTCGGGCGGCTTGACCGCCTGCGCCTGATCCCTAAGCCGGCTGAGCCGGCTTTTATTTTGCTCTTGTTTTGTATTTTTTAGTCCAAAGTGGACTTTTTTGTTTACATTGTGGATTATAAAGTCTACGATGGATTCATTGATCCAATGTGAGTGCCGCCATGCTGTCCCGCTACCAGTCCATCGCCGACGCCATCGCCACCTTGTTCTATCCCTACGCCGAGGTGGTGTTGCACGACCTGGCCACCCAGTCCGTGGCCTATATCGCCAATAATTTTTCCAAGCGCGAGCTGGGCGACGATTCCGGCCTGGACGAACTGGAAAACACGCCGGCCGCAACGGTGATCGGCCCTTACGAAAAACTGAACTGGGACGGCCGCAAACTGCGATCCATCAGCGTGGTGCTGCGCGACGACGCCGGGGCCGCGATTGGAATGATGTGCGTGAACCTGGATATCTCGGTGTTCGAGGGCGCGCGGGCGGCGCTGGATCTATTCCTGTCCGGCAGCAAGCTGGTGGCGCAGCCGGCGGTGTTGTTCGAGGACGACTGGCAGGAACGCATCAACCGCTTTATCCACGGCTGGCTGCAACAGCGCCAGCTCAGCCTGTCCATTCTCAACCGCGAGCACAAGCGCGAACTGGTGGAGGCGTTGCTGCACGAGGGCGCTTTTCGCGGCAAGAACGCCGCAAACTATGTGGCCAACGTGCTGGGCATGGGCCGCGCCACGGTTTTCAAGCATTTGAAAGAGCTAAAGGAGCAAGCATGAAACTGGATTCCCTGTTTGACGACATCGCCGCCGCCCACCAGGCCATCCGCCCGCAGGCGCCGGTCACGCCGTTGGAGCACAGCCCGGCCCTGTCCGCCTTGACCGGCTGCGAGGTGTATCTGAAGTGCGAGCATCTGCAGCGCACCGGCTCGTTCAAGTTCCGTGGCGCCAGCAACAAGCTGCGGCTGTTGGACCCGGCGGCGCGGCGGGACGGGGTGCTCGCCGCGTCCACCGGCAATCACGGCCAGGCGGTGGCGCTGGCCGGCCGCTTGTTGGGTGTGCCGGTGACGGTATACGCGCCGGCGTCCGCCGCCGCGGTGAAGCTGGACGCCATCCGCGCTTTGGGCGCGGACCTGGAGCTGGTGGACGGCGACGCGCTGGCGGCGGAGCTGGCCGCCGGGGACGCGGCGCGGCGGGCGGGCCTGCCGTTTGTGTCGCCCTACAACGATCTGGAAGTGGTGGCGGGTCAGGGTACGGTGGGCATGGAGCTGGCGGAGCAATGCCCGGAACTGGACGCGGTTTTCGTCTCCGTGGGCGGCGGCGGGCTGATTTCAGGCATCGGCGCGGCCATGCGTCGTTTGGCGCCGGATGCGGAAATGGTGGGCTGCTGGCCGGAGACGGCTGCCACCATGCACGCCAGCCTGCAAGCCGGCCGCATCGTCGAGGTGGATGAGGGCGAGACTTTGTCCGACGGCACCGCCGGCGGGGTGGAGCCGGGCGCGGTGACTTTCGAGCTGTGCCAGGCCTTGATCCGCCGCTGCGCGCTGCTTAGCGAGGCGGACATCCGCGCGGCGCTGCGGCTGCTGGCGCAAACCGAGCGCTGGATGGTGGAGGGCGCGGCCGGGGTGGCGCTGGCGGGTTTGCTGCAATTGGCGCCACGTTATCAGGGCAAGAAGGTGGCGGTGGTGCTGTGCGGCCGCAATATTGTGCTGGACAAGTTCCTGAGCGCGGTGGCGGTATGAGGACGCTGGACAAGGACGAGATTCTGGCGCGGCTGGATCTGGAGAGGGCGGAGGCGCTGCTGCGCCAGGGCTTCATCGCCTATTCCGCCGGGCGCGCGCAGTTGCCGCCGGTACAGCATTTCGCTTTTGCCGAGGCCAACGGCGATTGCTGCGTGAAGTCCGGCTATGTGGAGGGCGAGAGCCTGTTCGCGGTCAAGGTGTCGTCCGGCTTTTACGATAATTCCAAGCGCGGCCTGCCCAGCAATCAGGGCCTGGTGCTGTGCTTCTGCGCCCGCACCGGCGCGCCGCTGGCATTGCTGCGGGACGAGGGCTGGCTCACCGCCTGGCGCACCGCGCTGGCCGGGAGGCTGGCGGCGCGGGTGTTGGCCCCAAGCCGGGTGGAGGCGATAGGGGTTGTCGGCACCGGTTTGCAGGCGCGCTTGCAATTGCGGGCGTTGCAGGCGGCCACGCCGTGCCGCGATGTGTGGGTGTGGGGACGTTCCGAGACGGAGTTGGCGGTGTTCGCCGCCGAGTTCGAGCCGCTGGGCTACCGGCTGCGGACCACGCTGGACGCGGAGCCGCTGGCGCGCGCCTGTCAACTGATCGTCACCTGCACGCCGTCCACCCGTCCCATTCTGCAAGCCGGCTGGTTGACGCCCGGCACCCACGTCACCGCGGTGGGCGCGGACGCCGCCGGCAAGCAGGAGCTGGCGGCGGAATTGGTGGCCGGGGCGGACCGCGTGGTGGTGGACTCCATCGCACAGTGCGCGGCTTACGGCGAGGTATCGCACGCGCTGGCCGCCGGCTTGCTGGTCCGGGAAAGCCTGGCGGAGCTGGGGCAGGTGCTGGCCGGCGAGCGGCCGGGCCGGCAAAGCGAGGATGAGATTACCTTGGCGGACCTGACCGGGCTGGCGGTGCAGGACGCGCAGATCGCCAAGTGCGTGCTGGAGGCCCAGGACTGAAACGCTGTTGACCGCCAACGGATTCACAGAGCGAGTTTCAACGCCGTATCGCCAACGCCCAGCAGACGATGAACAGGTTCTCAGGCCGCATGCGGGAAACCGTGCACCGGCCGTAGCGGCGGCCGGGCGTGGCCCCCTTGTTTTTGCGCCGCCATCAGGAAGCGGGTGTAGTTTTCCTTGCCTATCTGGCGGAAGTTGAATTTGACGGTGTCGGCAGAGAGCGCGACGCCGTCTTTGGCTTGCAGCCGGGCGACGATGTCGGCAATCACATTGTCCGCTTGCTGGCGCAAGACCGAACCAGGTTCTTTTTTCAGCATCTCGTTCAGGGTGACGATGGCGGGCGCGTCCGCCAGCCCCATGGCGGACAGGGCGGCGGCGTGCTGGCCAAAGTGCCGCCAGACGATGGCCTGCGAGCCCAGCCTCAGTACGAATTTGAACGGAAAGCCGGTGCGGATGGAGAGCAGCACCGGGTCTATGCACACCAATTGTTCTATGGAGTTGACGCCCTCGGCCGCCAGCGTGGCGGAGATATTGGCGGTCACACCTTCCAGCTGGATCAACTGGTCGTTTTCCTGAGCTTGTTCCTTGGCGTTCAGGTTTAGCGTCACCAGCCGGCGCAACAGCTTGAACAGGGTGTCCATCGGAAAGGCGCCGACGGCGAAGGCGGACACGGTCTGCGCGGCGGAAGCGGCCTCGGCGGACCCTGCGGCGCTGACGGCCGCGCCGATGGGAATGGCCAGCATCATGCGCAGCGCGTACCAGTACACGTCCGCCACGTTGAGGCTGCGCTTGCGCACGCTCAGCACCATATCGCTGACCACGAACAGATAGGCGCCGGCGATGGCGGCGCAGACGATCTGCGTGCTGAAGGGCGTGACCAGCTGTTCGTTGGCGGCGAGCAGGTAAAGCATGCTCATGCACAGGATGGCGATCAGCATCAGCGCCATCGGTGTGAGAAAGGCGGCGCGGCCGTAGTGCTCGCGGTAGATCTGCTCGAACAGTTGCTCGGCGGCGGCTTCCACTTCTTCGTTTTCCGGTAGCGGCCAGGTGTTCAACTGCGGGTGCTTGTCGGTGCGCGGCTGCCAGAATTGGCGCAGGTAATAGATCAGCGCGCCGTTGTTGAGGCGGTTGCGGAACTCCTCGTAGCGGGCGCCCCAGCCTATGACCAGAAAGCGTATCAAGGGCGCGGCCGCCAGAGCCGTGGCCAACAGGCCCAGCACGAAATGGCTGGCATGCTGGGAAAGGGAGAACGGCGGTTTTATCAGCCGCGGCAGCCAGTACAGCGCGGCGATGTCCAGCAATAGCAGGCCTATCCACAAGCTGTGATATTTCAGGTTTTTCATGGCGGCCTCGTTGGCTGGCGCTGTGGCTACCATGGTAGTTCCCCAGCGTAAAATCGCACTCCGTACGAATAACTAGCCGGCAGGTCGCCGCCGACCTTATCGAAAGTAGAGTTGAATCATTGCTGGACGCCCCCTAGCATCTGCCTCGCATTTCATCGGCATGCCAAGGCGCAGGCTTGCCCTCGCCGCATCCTCCAACCGACTTTCAGAAACGGGACCAGACATGCCGGACATCATCGATTTGAGAAGCGACACCTTGACGCGGATCTGCAAAAGCGATGTGGAGATGTTGGACTTCGCCAAGATCGGCGACGACTGCTACGGCGAAGACCGCTATGTGCGCGAGCTCGAGGCGTACTGCGCCGAGCTGTTCGGCAAGGAGGCGGCGCTGTTCATGCCCTCCGGCACCATGAGCAACCAGGTAGGGCTGCGCTGTCTGGCCGCGCCGGGAGACGAAGTCGTCACCGAGGTGGGCTATCACATCAACTTCTTCGAATCCTCTGCGGTCAGCGTCAACAGCGGTCTGGTGCTGAACCCCTACCATAGCGCGGACGGCATTCTCACCGCCGCCGATGCGCGCATCGCCATCCAGGCCAAGGCGCGCTGGTCCAAGCTCTATGCTGCGCCCAAGGTGGTGGCGATAGAAAGCAGCATTAACAGCTACGGCGGCATTGTTTATCCGGTGGAAGAGATGAGGCGCATGCGCGCGCTGTGCGACGAAATGGGCCTGAGCCTGTACCTGGACGGCGCGCGGGTGCTCAACGCCTGCACCCGGCTGGACATGCCGCCGGCGCACTACGTGCGGCCGGCGGACATGCTGAACTTTTGCTTCTCCAAGGGCGTGGGCGCGCCGTTCGGCTCCATCCTGGCCGGCCCGGCGGAAAAAATAGAGGCCGCCAGGGTATTCCGAAAATGGCATGGCGGCTGTCTGCATCAGTCTGGCTTGATGGCCGGCGTGGCGCTGGACAAGATGGGGCACTGGCAGCGAGTGACGCAGCAGGACAACGACAATGCCGAATGGCTAGGGCGCAGGCTGGGCGAGGCGGCGCGGCTGAAATACCCGGTGGAGACCAATATGGTGTTCATCGAGGCGACGGACGCCAAGGGCGTTGCGGCGCGGTTGGCCGCGCGGGGCGTGCTGGCGCTGGCCTGGAAACCGGACCTGCTGCGCTTCACTTGCAGCAGCCTGGTGACGCGGTGGGAGCTGGGGCGAGCGGCTGACATCATACGCGCCAGCCTGTGAGAGCCGGTTCAACATCCGCTGCGCTTTGTGAGATGTGGCACGGTGAGTACCGCGTTCGCAATGCTCATGTACCCCTCGCGCATTTTACTCTCTCGCTTGTTTTCGCCTTGTCTCGCTCTGGCTCGCGAGACTTTGGACAGGTTCTGACCGGCGGCTTCCCATTCCGGACAATTCGTCACGACAGAGCGGAGCGTTGTCCGCTTTTTCCCGGCGCGACGATCGCTTATTGTTGACCGCTGTTTTGCAGCCAAAGGATGCGATATGTCGAATGTGGAATGCGGAGCGCGGCCAAGCCGCGTGGAGGTGGGCTTGGAAGCGCGAATGGACGCGGTGCTGGAACAGGCCTTGAGCGAACGGCGGCTGGTGGGGGCCGTGGTGCTGGCGGTCAAGGACGGCGCGCCAGTCTACCGCCGAGCCGCCGGCTGGGCGGACCGGGAGGCCGGCTTGCCGATGCGCGAGGATGCGCTGTTCCGGCTGGCTTCCGTCAGCAAACCCATTGTTTCCACGGCCGCGATGGTGCTGGCGGCTCGACAGCGGCTGGACCTGGACGAGGATATCGCCCGCTGGCTGCCGGCATTCCGGCCGCGGTTGGCGGACGGCTCGCCGGCGCGGATCACGCCTAGGCAATTGCTCAGCCATACCGCCGGCCTGGGCTATCGTTTTTTCGAAGCGGACGAGGACGGACCCTATGCCCGCGCCGGGGTATCCGACGGCATGGACGCCGACGGTCTTTCGCTGACGGAGAATCTGCGCCACATCGCCAGCGTGCCGCTAATGTATCCGCCCGGCCAGTCCTGGGCGTATTCACTGGCCACCGATGTACTGGGCGCGCTGGTGGAGCGGGTGGCGGACGAGCCGCTGCCGCAGGCGGTGCGCCGCTGGGTCACCGTGCCGTTGGGCATGAACGACACCGATTTTTACGCGCTGGAGCCGCAGCGTCTGGCGGCGGTCTACGTCAACGGCGAAGCCGAGCCTTGGCGGATGGAACAACCGGCGACGGTGGCGCCGTTTGACGGCACGGTGGGCATACGCTTCGCGCCGGAACGGGCGCTGGACGCAGGAGCCTACCCGTCCGGCGGCGCCGGCATGGTGGGCAGCGCGGACGATTTCCTGCGCCTGCTGGAGGCGCTGCGCCAAGGCGGCGCGCCGCTGCTGCCGCCGAAGTGGGTGGAGGAGATGGCGCGCAATCACACCGGGTCGCTGGAGTTGCCGGAGATGCCCGGCTTTGGTTTCGGCCTGGGCTTCTCAGTGCTGAGGGATCCGGCCGCCGCCGCGTCGCCGGAATCCCCAGGCACCTGGCGCTGGGGAGGCGCTTACGGCCACTCCTGGTTTGTGGACCGCGCGCGCGGCCTAAGCGTGCTGGCCTTCACCAATACCTTGTACGAAGGCATGTCCGGGCGTTTCGTCGCCGATCTGCGCGACGCGGTGTACGGTGTGGAGCCGCTCTTGCAATAATTCAACTAAAAATGTAAATTTCAACTTAATGTTGAAATATTGCGGCCGGGCCGCGGTGTGACAACCGTGATTCGGCCGTCGGTTTTTGGAAGGAAGCACAGATGAGCGAACAACACCTTGCCGGCGGCACCGACGCCGCCGCGCGCAAATACGTGGCGGTGATCCACAAGCGGCTGGAGCCGGGCCGGGCGATGAATGTGCTGGGCCATCTGGCGCTGGCCCTGGCCTGCCGGCTGTGGCGCGCGGACGCGGCGACAAACCACGTGGACTACGTGGACGCCGACGGTGGCGTGCACCCGGCTATTTCGGCCGATCCCTTCATTGTGCTGCGCGCCGACAACTCCTCCAAATTGGTCCAGCTGCGTCAGGCCGCGGCCGAGGCGGGCGTGGCCTGCGTGGATTTCACCGACACCATGGGAGCGGGCGGCAGCGCAGAACAGTTGCGCCGCACCGCGGCCACCCCGGCCGCCGCGCTGGAATATTGGGGCGTGGCCTTGTGCGGCTCCGAGGCTGAGCTGGGCGCGCTGACGCGCAAGTTCAGCCTTTATCGTTGACGGGAGCTTGCATGGAAAACCCGAAGCAGGCGACCGATCCGGCCCAGGCGGAAAAACAGGCGGTGCTGCGCGCGCTGAGCGCCGTGGTCAAGCTGGCGGGCGCCATGGTGGACGCGCATACCGAGGTGGTGCTGCACGATCTGAGCCGGCCGGAATGTTCCATCGTTTCCATCGAGAACGGCCATGTGTCCGGCCGCCGGCTAGGCGACGCCATTCTGGGCGGCCCGGCCGGGGACCGGGGCTTCGCCGCCATCGAGCAGGCCATGCGTCAGGGTGGTGCCGAGCCGGCGCTGGTGTCCGGCTACCACACGCTGAGCCGCGACGGCCGGCGGCTGCTGTCGGCCAGCGCCGTTTTCAAGACCGCCGCCGGCGAACCCTTCGCCGCGCTGTGCTTGAACAGCGACCGCAGCCAGCTGGAAGCGGCGCTGGCCTGCCTGCAGGCGCTGGTGGGCCGCGCGCCGCCGCCGCAACGGGCGGCGCCGGAGCCGCCGGCGATGGATGAGGCGATGCAGGACATCATTGTTCAGGCGCTGGAGCGCGGCGGCAAGCCGCTGGCGCGGATGAAGAAGGCGGACAAGAAGCAGGCGGTGGCGCAGATGCTGGAGCAGGGCCTGTTCATCGTCAAAGGCGGGGTGGAGCGCGCGGCCGAGGCCTTGGGCGTCAGCCGTTACACCATCTACAACTATCTGGACGAAATTCGCGGCGCGGCGGAGGGGGACGAGACATGAAGCTTCCAATCTATCAGGTGGACGCGTTCTGCGATGCGGTGTTCCACGGCAACCCGGCGGCGGTGTGCCCGTTGCCGGCGGGGTTGCCGGATGTCACGCTGCAAGCCATCGCCATGGAAAACAATCTGTCCGAAACCGCTTTCCTAATGGCGGACGGCGAGCGGATGTCGCTGCGCTGGTTCACGCCCACCACCGAGGTAGATCTGTGCGGCCACGCCACGCTGGCCAGCGCCTGGGTCTTGTTCCATGAACTGGGTTGGCGAGAGGAGCGCATCGTTTTCCATACCCGCAGCGGAGAACTGACGGCGCGGCGCGACGGTGATGGCATCGAACTGCGCTTCCCCGCTGTGACGCCGAGGCCCTGCGCGGAACCGCCCGGCTTGTTGGCGGCGTTGGGCCTGGACACTGGCCAGGTGCTGGCCGCCGACGACTACATCGTGGTGTTGGACGACGCGGCGAGGCTGGCGGAGTTGTGCCCGGATTTTCAGCGGCTGCGTGGTTTTCCCAAGCGCGGGGTGGCGGTGACCGCGCGCGGCGAGGACTGCGATTTTGTCAGCCGCTGGTTTGGGCCCGGCGTGGGGGTCGACGAAGATCCGGTTACAGGCTCGGCGCACTGCTGGCTAGCCCCGTATTGGGCCGGGGTACTGGGCAAGACCCGGCTGCTGGCGCGCCAGGGCGGCGCGCGCCGCGGCAGCCTGGAGTGTCGGGTGGAAGGCGAGGAAGTGGCTTTGCTGGGGCAGGCGAGGCTGTATCTGAAGGGCGAGATTTACGTTCAAAGTGATGCCCAAACGTTGGATTGTTGAGGCTAGCTTCGCCTGGCTGGGAAAGAGTCGAAGGCTGTGGAAGAACTGCGAGCGGAAACTGAATACTAGCTTGCAGTTCATCCACTTGGCGTGTCTGGCTCCATGGCTCAGGAGATCGTCAACAGGCTCTGAGGGAATGGCGCCGAGATGATCGCTCGGGGTTATTCCGTTATTTAACAGTAACTTTTACAGTTATGACTGTTTTGGAATCCTTGCGCCACTGTTGGCCATACTCAAATTTTATTGTCCCGGTTCCTTTTTCTAATGCTTTAAATATATAGGTTGTAAACCCGCCACATCCAACTAGCGGTACTCCCTCATTGTTGGCGACGCCACATTTATCAGATGGTTTGTGACTGGAACTCAGAAACATCAATTCCGCAGGAAGTATCCTTAAGCCCCAAGAGGCTCCTGTCGAGGGGTTGTCAGGAAAGGTAATCGAAAAATTACGATCCAAGTTGACTTCGATATGACCGTTTCCTTCTTTAGGCAGGTCGTGATGTTGTTCTGGCGCTGAATAGTCGCCAATATTTAAATCATAATAACCGAATGACTCTGATTTCATTGGAGCCACTTTCTCAGAAGAAAAGCAAGTTGCCGGAATTAAGCAAAAAGATGTGACAATCAGTGTCTTATAAAAACCACGCATGCTTTACCTCACTGAATATGAGTTATCAGAAATTGATTGGCTGCCAACTAGATTCGTAAGCGAGTCAGCGTTGAAGCGAGAAATGGAGTAGCCAGCTTGCTTAAGCACTTTAGACAAGCCGCGGTTTGATCAAACGAGCTGACTCCCCCGTATAGAGCGACAGAATTGGCCCAATTCCTACAAAAAACCATCCTGAACAATCAAAGTGCTAGCCAACGTTAGAAGCATTGTATTTGTCGAGTCAAGCAATGACATCACCCGTAAAGCCTTGTCAATAATTGTGCCCTCAGAACGTGTTGACGATCTCGCGAGCTAAGGCGAGACAAGGCGGTGCGGCTGAGAAAGCAGAGTGTACACACGGTACATGAGCATTTTGAAGCCGTACTCACCGTGTAACGCTCCACGACGCGCAGCAGATCGTAAACAGGTTCTTAGAGCGGCGGGCTTCAAACGGCGGCTTCCGCCGCCAACTGCTCATCGCACACTGCCTTGACGCAGGCGCGCAGCCATTGCTGCGCAGGGTCCGCGTCCAGCCGAGGATGCCAGATCATGGAGATGGTGATCTCCGCCACCGTGAGCGGCAACGCGAAACTGTGCAGGCCGGCGCGCAGACGGCCGGTATGACGTTCCGGCACGGTGGCGATCAGGTCGCTGGCGCCGGCCAGCGCCAGCGCGGTGGCGAAGCTGCCCACGGTAACCGCGACATCGCGGCTCAGACCTTGCGCGCTCAGCGCTTCGTCCACCGGCCCAAGCAGTCCGCCGCGGCGGGCCACCATTACATGGCGGCCGGCGGCGTAGCGGGCGGCGTCGATGGAGCCGGTCGCCAGCGGGTGGCCGGCGCGCACCGCGCCGACGAAGCGGTCGCGGAACAGCATGCGTACCCGCAACTCCGGCCCGGCTTCGTGGCCCACCACTCCAGTGTCCAGATCCACCGCGCCGTCGCGCAGCGGCGCGTTGTCCTTGTCGCGCTTGGGCAGAAAGTGCAGCCGCACGCCCGGCGCCCCGCCTTGCAGCCGCTCCAATAGCCGCGGTCCGAAGTTCTCGGCGAAACCGTCGCTGCAACGCAGCGTGAAGCTGCGTTGCAAACTGTCCAGCCGCAGCGTCCCGGCCGGACGCAGCGCGCTTTCGGCGTCCAGCACCAAGGCATGCACCCGCTCGCGCAGCTCCAGCGCGCGCGGCGTCGGCGTCAGGCCCCGCCCGGCGCGCACCAGCAGCGGGTCGCCGGTGACGTCGCGCAGCCGCGCCAGCGCCCGGCTCATCGCGGAGGGGCTGAGCCGCAGGCGTTGCGCGGCGCGGGCCACGCTGCCTTCGCTCAGCAGCGCGTCCAGGGTGATCAGCAGATTGAGGTCGGGCATGGACATGGCCTCACCTTAGCACAAGGATACATGGCGTCAAACGCAACTATTCAGTGCAAACCATGCGTCTTCCGCCCGCTATGGCGGCGGCGTAGCCTGTGTCGAGTCCGTGTTGACGGCCCCGGCGTTTCGGGGCCGGACGCGGCGGGGAGTCGTCGTCATGCCTGTTTCCACATCTTCCACATCTTCCGCCGCGCTGGCCGGCCTGGCGCTGGCGATTCTGCTGGCGTCTCTGGGCGGCAGCGTCGCCAATGTCGGCCTGCCGGCGCTGGCCGCTGCTTTCCGGGTCAGTTTCCAGCAGGCGCAATGGGTGGTGCTGGCGTATCTGTTGCTGATCACGCTGGCCAGCGTCAACGCCGGCCGGCTGGGTGATCAATTCGGTCGTCGACGCGCGTTGTTGGCGGGCATCTGCCTGTTCGTCGCGGCTTCGGCCGGCTGCGGCGCGGCCACGGCGTTTTGGGCGCTGATCGCCGGGCGGGCCTTGCAGGGCGTCGGCGCGGCGTTGATGTTGGCTCTAGGCATGGCTTTTGTCGCGGACATCGCGCCTGGCGACAAAGTGGGGCGGGCGATGGGGCTATTGGGCGCCATGTCCGCCGTCGGCACCGCGCTGGGGCCGTCGCTGGGCGGCGCGCTGATCGCGGGTTTCGGCTGGCGCGCGATGTTCTGGCTCATGCTTCCGCTGGGAGTGCTGGCTTTCGCGCTGGCCTGGCGCGCGCTGCCGTCGGCGCGCGGCTCCGTTGCCGAGCGCGCCGGTTTCGACATTGTCGGCAGCGGCTGGCTGGCGCTGACCCTGACCGCTTACGCGCTGGCCATGACTCTGAAGTTCGGCCAGGGGCTCGGGCATTTCGGCGCGTTCAACATCGCCTTGTTACTGGCTGCCGCCGTCGGTTGCGGGGGCTTTGTCCGGGCCGAGTCCAAGGCCGCCGCGCCCTTGCTGAACCTGGCCCTGCTGCGCGATCCGGCGTTGGCCGCCGGCTTGTTTAGCAACGCCTTGGTGTCCACGGTGATGATGGCCACTCTGGTGGTGGGCCCCTTCTATTTGACGCGCGGTTTGGGGCTGGACACCGCCGGCGTCGGTTTGGCGATGTCGGTGGGGCCGATGGTGGCGGCCTTGAGCGGCGTGCCGGCCGGACGGATGGTGGATCGATATGGCTCGGGCACCGCGACGCGCTGCGGTTTGGCGGGCATAGGCGCCGGCGCGTTGGCGCTGGCCCTGCAACCGTCCGGCCTGGGCCTGGCCGGTTATTTATTGCCGCTGATGCTGATGACCGTGGCCTACGCCGTATTCCAGGCCGCCAACAACACCCAGGCGTTGACCGGCGCGGCGGCGCGGCAGCGCGGCCTGGTGTCCGGCTTGCTCAATCTGTCGCGCAATTTGGGTCTGATTACCGGCGCGTCCTTGATGGGGGCGGTGTTTGCCGCGGCTTGCGGAGCTGCGGACATCGCCGCCACCGCGCCGCCGCAAGTGACCGCCGGCACGCGCGCCGCCTTCGGCCTGGCGGCGGCACTGATGCTGGCCGCGTTGTTGGCGTCGGCGCGCGGGCGCGGAAAGACCGCGCCCTGCTGACGGCACGTTGTCAGCAGGGGGGTTTTAGACTGGCGTGGTCCGGCGGCGAGGACCGCGGCCGGCACCCATTTTAGGAGAAAGACATGAGCCTGGCCCCCAAGCCCAATCTGCAATTGATCTATGTTGCCGACATCCTGCGCTCCACCGCGCTGTACCGACGCCTGTTCGCTGCCGAGCCGGTATTTGTTAGTCCGCGTTACGTCGCCTTTGATGCCGGCGGCGAGGCCTTGTTCGCGCTGTGGAGCGGCGCAGGCGAGCCGGATGCCGATGTCCCGAGATTTGTTGAAACCGGTATCATGCTGGCATCCGGCGCGGAGGTGGACCAGCTCTATCAAGCCTGGCGCGACGATCCCGATTTGCGCATCGCGCAGCCGCCGAGCACCGAAGTCTTTGGCCGCACCTTTGTGGCGCTGGACCCGGACGGGCATCAGATCCGGGTGTGCCAACGGGATTGAAGGCTGCGGGGAACGGCCCCGCTTCAGAACCTGTGTACGATCTCGCGAGCAAGAGCGAGACAAGGCGAGAACGGCTGAGAAAGCGGAATGTACGCGTGGTACATGAGCATTTCGAAGTGGTACTCACCGTGGCAAGTTTCACGAAGCGCAGCAGATCGTAAACAGGTTCTTAGCTTGAACTGGACGCCGTGGAGGAGGCCTCGGGCTGATGCAGGCCAAAGCTCAGGCCGCCCGGCGCATGGCATTGTGCGAACTTGCCGAAGCCCGGCTCTTCCGCTATGCCCCCGTCGACTTGGCCGCCCAAGGCCCGCACCCGCTCAACGGCCGCAGCCAGGTCCGGCACCTGAAAAAAGAGATCGATCCGTGGCGCGGCTTCGCCTCCGTGCAGGCCGGCTTTGATCGAGCCGGCTTGAAACCAGCCATCGCCTTCCGTGCCCATGGGGTGGAAGCTCCAGCCGAAGAGTTCGGCGAAGAAGACCCCGACAGAGCTGGCGTCTGCGGCGCCGATCTCAATGTAGGAAACAGGTGATGCCATAAGAATCTCCTTAGGAGTTAAAAAGCCTATCGGCCTATTTCAACAACCTAAATGATTATAGATCGCATCAGCTTGGGGCGATGGCTTCCAACTCCACTTGCAATAGCGCGAGCGGCCGCGCGGTGTGCAGCCGCAGCGTTTCGCCGCGGCGGGCGACGGCGGCGTCCCAGGCCGCCAGCGGCATCAGATGGCCGTTTTGCAGGATTTGCGCGCCGTCCTCAAGCGCCAGCAGCAAAATCAGCTCGGCATCGGCGCGCAGCTCCAACGCGTCGTCCACTGTCAGATAGTCCAGTCGCGATTGGTAGCGGGCGCGCCGCGTCATCACGTTGAAATCAGTCAGCGGGCCCTCCAGCAGCCGGCTTTGCGCCGGAGTTTCCCCTGCGAAGGCCAGCGGCGCGTCGCCGGGCGTCAGCCGCAGGCTGTCTCGCCCGTCCAGTTTCAGTTCCAGCCCCGCGCCTTGCAGGATCAACAGCTGGCGGTCCACCCCGTCGAAGCGCGAGAACGGCCCGTCGCTGGCCACGCTGGCCAGGCTGACGCGGTAGTCGAAATCGTCCAGACCGGCCCCGGCGGGGGAGATCAATAATTGCCGAGTGCTGCCGCCGCCGTTTTTCCACGGGCTGGGCGGGCAGTCTTGCAGGCGGATGAGCGTCATGGCGGGCCTCAATGCAGGTAGTTGATGATCCAGGCGTGGAAGGGAATCGCCACCAAGTCTATCAGCACCGCGCCGCACAGCGGGATGATCAGGAAAGCCTTGTACGAGGTGGCGCCGTGCTTTTGGCACACCGCGCTCATATTGGCCACCGCGTTGGGCGTGGCGCCCAGGCCGTGCCCCATCAGGCCGGCGCACATCACCGCCGCGTCGTAGTTCTTGCCCAGCAGGCGGAAGGCGATGAAGACGCTGATCGCCGTCAGCGCGACCACCTGCAAGGACAGCACGCCCAGGAGCGGCAGGGCCAGGTCGTACAGCTCCCAGATCTTCAAACTCATCATCGCCATGGTCAGGAAGACGCCCAGAGAAATGTCCGCGATGGCGTCAATGGCGGCGGCATTGAGCCGGACCAGCCGCGCGCGGTCGTTCAGATTGCGAAACACGATGGCGGCGAACATGGCGCCTACATAGGCGGGTAGCACGAAGTCCCAGCGCTGCTGCACCTGGCTGGCGATCAGCGTGCCGGCGGTCATCAAAACCAATATCAGGCCCATGGAGGAGATCAGGGAGTCACTGTTGACGGTAATGTTGGCTTCGTGATCGTGATAAGCCGGCGCTTGCATGGCGCTGGCCTCGGCCTGTATTGGCAATTGGTGACGGCGGATCAGCCAACTGGCCAGCGGTCCGCCCAACACGCCGCCGGCGATCAGGCCGAAGGTGGCGGAGGCCAGCGCCACCGCGGTGGCGCCCTGGGTGCCGAGTTGTTCCGCCATCGGGCCGAAGGCCGCCGCCGCGCCGTGGCCGCCTTCCAGCGACACCCCGCCCGCCATCACGCCCAGCGTGGGGTCCAGGCCGAACATGGCCGCCGCTCCGGCGCCGAACACGTTCTGAAACACCGCCAGCGCCCAACAGATGCCCAGATAGATCAGCAGGGCGCTGCCGCCGGTGCGCAGCAGCGCCAGGCTGCCGCCTATGCCCACCGTGGTGAAGAAGGCCACCATGAAGGGCGTTTGCAAGGTGGTGTCAAAGCTGACGGCGGCGATGCCGCTCTCGCGCAGCAGCAAGACGGCGATGGAGACGGCGAATCCGCCTATCACCGGAGCCGGGATGCAGAAGCGTTCGAAAAAGCGCACATGGCGCTTGAGCCAGTAGCCGGCCAGCAGGGCCGTCACCGCTAGCGCGGTGGTGGCGATCAAATCCAGTTTCCATTGCTGCATGGTTTCTCCTTTGCAAAGGTGCGGTTTGCCGCTGTGCCGCGGCTTGTTGCGCCAAGCCTTGGGCCTGGCGGGTCTTTTAGAGCCTGTTCACGATCTCGCGAGCAAGAGCGAGACAAGACGAAAACGAGCGAAAAAGCGGAATGGTAGAGTGGTACATGAGCAATTTGAGCTTGTACTCACCGTGCAACGCTTCACGAAGCGCAGCAGATCGTGAACAGGTTCTTAGAGGGGCCTCGTCAGCCGGTGTATAAGCCGCGCGGCGGTCCGCGCGGTCAGTTGGTCCTGGTCCAGCTCTGGGTTGAGTTCGGCGATATCGGCCAGCCGCAATTTGCCGCTGGCGCGGAGGACGTCGATCAGCGTTTCCAGCGTGGCCAAGGGCACGCCCAGCGCCGCCGGCGCGCTGACGCCGGGCGCTTGCGACGCCGGCAGCGCGTCCAGGTCTATGGTTAGGTACAGGTCGTCGCAGGGCGCGATGAAGTCCCGCAGCGCTTGCAGCGGCTGTTCCAGCCGCCACGGTTGCAACTCTTCGTCGAACAGCAGTTGGGCGTCCAATTGTTGGGCGGTGGCGAACAGAGCGGCGGTATTGGCGGTTTCCGCCACGCCGGCGCACAAGTAATGGAAGGACCAGCCGCGTTGCTCGCAGTCGGCGGCGATCTGGGCGAAGGGGGTGCCGGAGGAGGCGCGCGGGCTTTGGCGCAGGTCCAAGTGAGCGTCGATGTTGACGATGCCAATGCGCGGCGCGCGCCCGGCGGTTTCCAGGTGACGGGCCAGCCCAAGAAAGCTGCCGTAAGCCACCTCGTGGCCGCCGCCGAGCACGATGGGGAACTGGCCGGCGTCCAAGAGGCCGGCCACCTGTCGGCCCAATTCGGCCTGAGCGGCTTCCAGTTCGTCGTCCAAGCAATGGACGTCGCCGGCGTCGTAGGCGGTTTGCTGCTGATGCCAGGCCAGGTTGGCCAGCGCCCGGCGGATGGCGCGCGGCGCGGCGGCCGCGCCCGGACGGCCCTGGTTGCGGCGCACGCCGGCATCGCAGGCAAAGCCCAGCAGGGCGAAGCCGGCGGCGGCGCCGGGCTGCCATGGGCGCACGCGTTGATGCCAGCGGCGAGCCAGTTCGCCTTCGGCGTCGATGCGGCCGCTCCAGGCCGTGGGAGGAGTGTATTGCGTCATGCTCGGTCTTTCGGTTTGGGGCCGCTCAGTCGCAGCCCAGATAAGCGCTGATGTTGCGCGCGGCCTGCCGGGTTTGCTCCACCAATTGGGCGCGGCGTTGGGCGCGTCCGGAGGGCGCCATCAGCGTCAAGGCGCCCAGCAGCTTGCGGCGGCCCTGCAGCAAGGGGGCGCTGACGCCCCAGATGCCGGGGTCGATGGCGCTGTCGCTGGTGGCGTAGCCTTGGCGGCGCACCTCGGCCAGCGTCTGGCGCAAGGTTTCGTGTTCCTCCGGCGGCAGCATGCTGTCCAGGGAGGCCTGGCTTTGCGCTGCCGGCATGAAGGCCAACAAGGCCAGCGCCGACGCCCCGCGCGCCAGCGGCTGCCCCTTGCCGGCGGCGAAGGCGCAACGCAGCGTCTGCTGGCTTTCCATCATCTCGATGCAAATCACCTGCTGGCGGGTGGCCACCATCAAGGCCACTGTTTCATTGCTTAGCCGCGCCAGACGCTGCATTTCCGGACGCGCTTGCGCCGCCAGCGTGTTGTGCTGCTGAAACCCCATCGCCAACTGCAGGCCCAGCGGGCCGGCGTGGTAGGCGCCGTCCTCGCCGGGCTGCAGCAGTCCCCACTGGCTCAAATGGGTTAGCTGGCGGTATAGCGTGGACGGCGGCAAGGCCAGTCTCCGCGCCATTTCCTTGGCGCTCAGCGGCTGGGGCGAGGCCGCCACCAGTTGCAGGGTTTGCAGCAGACGATCGGAGGAAGAACTGAGGGTGGGCATGTCTGGTCCTTATTAGGATTTTCTAACCTTATCTATTGCGACTGTCGCGAAGAAGCCTGGTTTCTCATGTGGCGGTAATTGCATGGAGATTTTTGTTTTTCATTCCCGTATTGCGGGAAATGCGGCTTTGGACGGAGGGCGGGGACGGCTGGCGCGGACCGGCGGCCATGGTTTACACTGCCGGCCTGTATCCGCTATGGATGAAAGAGAAGCCGTTCCCTCTAGGCGAGGCGGCGACGACGCGGAACGCGCCGACTATGGAACGGTTCCGCGCCATCATTAAAGAAAGGAGGTAAATATGGTTCAGTTTGCGCGCCCAGAAATGTTGGCTCGCTTGTATGGCACATTTGCCGGCTCTTGCCCGAGTTCCATCGCGCTGCGATAACCGGGTCGGAGCAAAGCCACTCTTCATTTCGAGTTTTACTCGCCGAGTCTTTTCCGACTCTCATGTTGTCGCCAGCGCTCCTGTTGACAGGGACTTTCACGTCCCAAAGAAACGAGAGCAAGAGCATGACAACCCTGATTTCCGCGCAATCCTTGCAACTGGACGCCGGCCACGGCCCGCTGTTCCAGGACCTTTCCTTTACCGTAAAACTGGGCGACCGCATCGGCCTGCTGGGCCATAACGGCTGCGGCAAGAGCAGCTTGCTCGGCGTGTTGGCCGGCCAGCGAGAAGCCAATGCCGGCATGGTGCAATACGCCGGCCTGTGCCGGCTGCAATATGTGGAGCAACACCTGCCGGCGCGGCTGGCGGCCTTAAGCGCGCGCGCGGCGCTGCTGGAGGCGGTGGATCGCCAGCCGGAGCAGCATTGGCGGGTGGACAGCCTGCTGGACGAGCTGGAGTTGTCGGCCGCGGCCGATACCCCGGCGGCCAGCCTCAGCGGCGGCCAGCACACCCGGCTGCTGCTGGGGCGCGCGGTGCTGCGCCAGCCCAATCTATTGCTGCTGGACGAGCCCAGCAACCACCTGGACCTGCCGTCGCTGCTGTGGCTGGAAGACTTTCTGCGCCGCTGGCAGGGCGGCTTCATCCTGGTGTCCCACGACGCGCGGCTGCTGGACGCCGTGACTTCGCACAGCTGGATTCTGCGCGACCAGCGCTTGTACCGCTTTGAACTGCCGTGCAGCCAGGCGCGGGCCGCGCTGGCGGAGGCCGACGACGCTGCTCGCGCGCGGCGCGCCGGCGAGCAAAAAGAAATCGACCGCCTGACCGTCAGCAGTAAGCGCCTGGCGGTTTGGGGCCGCGAGCACGACAATGAAAAACTGGTGCGCAAGGCCAAGTCCATGCAGAAGCGGGTGGAGAGGCTGAAGGAGGAGCAAGCCTTCGTCAGCCGCGGCAGCCCATGGCGCTTGCGGCTGCAAGGCCTGCCCTTGGCTGCGGACCGCTTGCAGGTCTTCGAAGGCCTGCAGGTGCGCGCCGCGCCGGGCCTTCCAACGCTGTTCGAGGCCGACGAGTTGAGTTTGCGCAGCGGCGACAAAGTCGCCCTGCTCGGCGCCAACGGCGCGGGCAAGTCGTCTTTGCTGAGCCAGTGTTGGCGGGACTGGCTGCAAGGCGAGGCCGGCGCTGGTTGGCGGCCGCATCCGGCGGCGCGCATCGCTTATTACGACCAGTCGCTGCGCCGGCTGGACGACGCGGCTACGCTGCCGGACGCGCTGTATTCGTTCGCGCCGCTGAGCGACGCGGAGCGGAGGCAGGCGCTGATTTCTGCCGGTTTCGCCTATGCGCGCCACGGCCAGACCGTGGCCACCCTCAGCGGCGGGGAGCGCGCGCGGCTGTTGTTCCTGGCGCTGTCGCTGGCCAGCTACCACCTGTTGTGGCTGGACGAGCCGACCAACCATCTTGATCTGGACGGCAAGCGCGAGCTGGCCGAGGAGCTGGCTGGTTTTGCCGGCGGTTTCCTCTTGGTGTCGCACGACCGCGAGCTGATCGAGCAATCGTGCAACCGCTTCTGGGTGGTCAGCGACGGCCGGCTGCGAGAGTGGCCGGACGCCGCCGGCGCCTACGCTCAGCTGTTCAGCCCGCCGGCTGTCGCGGCCGCGACCGAGCCGCCGCCGACAGCGGGAGAAGCGCCCGCCCCAAGCGGAGCGGAGCGGCAGTTGGAGCGCTTGTATCAGCTGGAGGCGCTGTTGAGCGCGGACCTGGCGCGCAAGCCCAAGCATCAGAAGCCGCAATTGCAGCAGCAATGGCGGCGGGAGATGGGCGCCTTGGAACGGGAGCTAGGCTTGTAACGCGAAGGGCGGCGTTAAAAACGCCGCCCGTTCGTCGCCCGTTCGGCCGTTTCGTCCATCGCCCCGGGCGTTTCGTCGCAAGCCGCTATCGGCCGCGTTTGGCGCTGGCTACAGTGAGCAGCGTTAACCACAACGCATCACTAGGAGCTAGACATGGACCGGGAAAAACACGCGGAAGCTTTGGACGGACTGAGCGGCGTCAAGCACAAGATCGCCATTTACTGGCGGCTTTATGTAGACTGGCTGGCCGGGCTCGGCTGGGGGCGGCTGGCGCTGATCTCGCTGCTGGCCTTGATTTTGAGCGGCGTGCTGGCGCTGAGCGGTGCCGTGGTTTTTTTGATACTGATGTCCTTCCTGGTCAAGGCCTGCGTTGCGCCGAAACCGTCGAAACCGGCGGCGCTGACGGAGAGGACCGAGGAAGAAATGAAGCAAGACCGGGGGGCGTATCATGGATAGGCAAAGACATGCGGAGGCGCTGGCGGGCATTGACCTCGTCAGCCACAAGGCCTCCATCTACTGGTGGTTGTTTTTCGATTGGCTGGCCATCGTCGGCTGGTGGCGGCTGCTGCTGATCTGCTTCCTGGGGCTGATCATGGGCGGCATCATCGGAGTGCCGGTGCTGGCCTTTTTCCTGGGCGTGGCTGTCTGCGTCGTCAAGATCGTGGCCGGCGGCAAGCGTCGGGCGGAGCTGCGCGCGGACGAGGCGGTGGTTCGCAGCCAGCAGGCGGAGGAACTGGCCGAGGTGGAGGCGCTGCAACGCCAGTTGGCGGAAGCGCGAATGGGGGCGCTGCAGGCGCAGATCGAGCCGCACTTCCTGTTCAATACTTTGTCCTCGGTGTGCCAATTGATGGAAACCGCGCCGGAGCGCGCCTTGCTGATGCAGAAGGCGCTGATCCGCTACCTGCGCTCCTCGCTGCCGGAATGGCGGGATTCTCCAGCGGAAACCAGTCTTGGCCAGCAACTGGAGCTTTCGCGCGCTTACCTGGACATCATGCAGTTGCGCATGGAGGACCGGCTGCGGGTGAGGCTGGAGGTGCCGGAGTCGCTGCTGGATGCGCGCTTTCCGGTGATGATGCTGCAAACTTTGGTGGAAAACGCCATCAAGCACGGCCTGGAGCCCAAGGCCGAGGGCGGCGACATCGTCATTGGGGCCAAGGTGCTGACCGGCGAATTATTAGTGACGGTGAGCGACAGCGGCGTCGGTTTTCCGGAGCAGCCTGGGCAGGGCATGGGTTTGAGCAATATCCGTGAACGGCTGGCCATGCTGCACGGCGAGCGCGCGCAATTGCAGCTGGAAGTGTTGCCGGAGGGCGGCACCCGCGCCACCATAGCCCTGCCGTTCGCGCTGGTGTGAGCGGCTAGCCTGGCGGAGGACAGCGATTGATGACGAAACTAAGCGCGGTGATCGCCGACGACGAGCGCCTGATGCGAGAGCAACTGCGCATGGCCTTGCAGAGAGTGTGGCCGGAGTTGAGGATAGTGGCGGAGGCCCATGACGGCGCCGAGGCGGTGGAACGGGTGCGCGAGCACCGGCCCGACCTCGCCTTCCTGGATATCACCATGCCGGTGCAGAACGGCATCGCCGCCGCGATGGAGATCGACGGACTGTGTCCGGTGGTGTTTGTCACCGCCTACGATCAGTACGCGATCAAGGCCTTCGAGGAAGGCGCGGTGGACTATCTGCTCAAGCCGGTGGAGGACGAGCGGCTGCTACGCACGCGTCAGCGCTGGGAGCAGCGGCAATTGGCGCTGCCGTCGCACTGGCAGGCCTCCTTGCAGCAACTGAGCCGCCAGTTGGCGCGGCCGGACTACCTCCGCTGGATCAAAGCCTCGGTGGGCAACAGCCTGCGCATGATCAGCACCAGCGAGGTCTTGTTCTTTCAGTCCGACGAAAAATATACCCGGGTGCAGACCGCCGGCTGCGAGGCCTTGATTCGCATGCCGATCAAGGAGCTGTTGCAGGCGCTGGACCCGGACGAATTCTGGCAGATTCACCGTTCCACCCTGGTGCGGGTGGACGCCATCGAACAGATCAAGCGCGACGACGGCCAGCGCGGCTTGTTGCTGCAATTGCGTGGCTATGCGGAGCCGCTGGAAGTCAGCCGCAGCTACGCCCATCTATTCCAGCGTATGTGAACGGTCCGCCGCAGCCGGCATGAAAGCTGCTTGTCCATGCCCATGATCCAATGGGAGACAGAAATGATGCGTATCAGACTCGCACCGGCGCTGGCGGCCGGCGATTACTCGCGCTTAAGCGCTTTGTTGGCGGACAGCGTGGCCGGCGGCGCTTCAGTGGGTTTTCTCGCGCCCTTGCGGGTATCGGAGGCCGCCGCCTATTGGGCGCAGGTGGACGCGCTGCTGGGCGCGGGCTTGCAATTATGGCTGGCGGAGGAGGACGAGGCGTTGTTGGGCTGTGTGCAGCTGGCGCCTTGTCAGCGCGGCAACGGCCGTCACCGCGCCGAGGTGCAGAAACTGCTGGTGCATTCCGCTTGCCGCGGCCGCGGCGTGGCGCGCCAATTGATGGCGACGCTGGAAGATCATGCACACAAACAGGGCATCCGCCTGTTGGTATTGGATACCGAGGCCGGCTCCGGCGCGGAAGAGGTCTACCGCAAACTGGGCTGGAGCAAGAGCGGGGAGATCCCGGATTACGCCGCCAGCCCGGACGGGCGTCTGCATCCCACCGCTTATTACTTCAAGTGCTTGTGACGCGTTGACGAACCGCTCGCAGAGGCGGCCACGGTGCGGTTTTTCAGCTTGCGGCGATGGCGGCCAGCGCGTCGCGCACCGCGGAGACAACCCGCTCTGGCTCGGAGAGCTGTGGAAAATGGCTGCTGCGGGCGGCGATGACGTGGCGGCCGCGCGGCGACAATGCCGCCAGCCGGCGCTGGCCTTCGGCGCGCGCGTCCAGCACCGCTCTGGGGGTTAGCCAGGACAAGCTTGGCGCGCCGCCGCTGATCACGCACAGGGGGATGTCGGGGAAGGGCGGCGCTTCGGCGATCTGCTCCGCGCTGCGTCTGAGGTGCCCGGTTTCGTTCAGGGTATCGCGGTCCTGAGCCAAGTCCAAGGCCCGGCGCATCAACTGGCCCAGCCGCCCCCGGTGCGCGTCCAGCGCGCTGATGTCTTCCGGCGTCGCGGCGTCCAGCAATACGGCGGCGGCCACTTCGCCGGCGTAGCTGCGGGCGAACAGATTGGCGATCAGGCTGCCCAGCGCATGGGCCACCAGCACATAGGGTGGGGTCAGGCCGGCCTTGAACAGCAGCGCGCGCAAGGTTTCCATCATCGCGGCGCTGGTCTGAGCTTCGCGAGTGTTGCCGCTGTTGCCGATGCCGCAGCGGTTGTAGGCGAACACGCCGCTGAGCGCTTCCAGCCCCGGCAGCACTTTGTACCAGCTTTCCATCGGCGCGCCGGCATCGTTGATCAACACGATGGGCGGCGTCGAGTCGCCGACGGCGATGTACTCCATGGCGACGCCGTCGATGGCGGCGATGAGCTTTGGGGGCAGGGTGGTCATGGCGCAAGCCGGCGGCGGTCGCCGAAAAATAGTCTATCCAATTGTTTTTGTAAGTGAAAAATTAATTCAGTTCCTGAAAGTCATTGTGGAATCGAATTTTCCAGCGCCAAAGGAAGCGGGGCCTGCCCGCCGTCTGTAGCGCGGCGGCAACTTGCGCGCGGATTTGCCGTTGGTCAAGGAAATGGAGAATGGCGGCGCCGTCCCGCTTGAGGCGGCTTTCCGGCCAGTGGTATGTTTGTGGTATTCCCGGCCCGGCCGCGCGCCGCGCCGTTTGATTCTCCATTTCTCCAGGTGGCGATGATGTCCAAACCCCGTGCCGTATATTTGCAGTCGGGCGGTCCGACTGCGGTGTTGAACGCTTCCGCGCAGGGCGCGATAGAAACCGCGCGCAAGCGCGGCCTGTCGATGTACGGCGCTTTCGACGGTCTGGCCGGCTTGCTGGAGGACCGTTTGTGCGATACCGACGCGGTATCGGACGAGGCCATCGCCCAACTGGCCTTCATGCCTGGCGGCAGCTTCGGCGTCAGCCGGCGGATGATAGGGAGCTTCGCCGAGGCCGGCGACGACTGGAGACGGCTGCGCGAGGTTCTGGCCCGGCATGGCATCCATTATCTGCTGGTCAACGGCGGCAACGGCTCGTTGGGCTGCGCCGAACGGCTGGCGGAATTTGAACGCCACATGGGCTACCCGCTCAAGGTGGTGGGCATTCCCAAAACCATAGACAACGACCTGGTGGGCACAGACAACAGTCCCGGCTACGGCTCCTCCGCCAAATTCCTGGCCAGCGCGATGCGTGAGGTGGGCCTGGATATGACCAGCATGGGCTGGGGCCGGGTGTTCATCATGGAAACCATGGGCCGTCACACCGGCTGGCTGGCGGCGGCCTGCGCGGCGGCGGCGCGCAACGAACGCGAAGCGCCGCATTTGCTGCTGCTGCCGGAAGTGGCTTTCGATGCCGAGCGTTTCCTCGCTGCGGTGGACGACAGGTTGGCGCGCTTCGGTCAATGCGCGATCGCTGTGGCGGAGGGCATCACCGACGCCGACGGCCGCTTTGTCGCCGAAGCCAAGAAATCAGAGGTCTACGGCCATGAGCAATTAGGTGGCGCCGGTCACTGGATTGCCCAGCTGCTGTTGCGCGAACGCGGCATTTCCGCGCATGTGGCGCAGGTGGATTATCTGCAGCGAGCCGGCGGCCACTTGGGGTCCAGCATGGATGTGCGCCAGGCCTACATCATGGGCGAGCGGGCGGTGGAGTGGCTGTTGGCCGGCAAAAGCGGGGTGATGGCCGGCATCAAGCGCATCCAGAACCATCCCTATTGCTGGGATGTGGAGGAGGTGCCGCTGGCGGTGGTGGGGGATCAGGAGAAGCGGTTGCCGCCGGAGTTCATCGGCGCCGACGGCTTCAGCGTGACGCCCGCCTTTCTCGATTATGTGCGCCCCTTGATGGAGGGAGAGCGGATTCCGCCGTTCAAGGACGGATTGCCGGACTACCGGCCCATCGCCTGGCCCAAGGTGTGAGTGCGATAGATACGCGATGGAAAAACCCGGCGCAAGCCGGGTTTTTTATCGCCTGCGCGGGCGGGTTCATGCCTCGGCGCAAACGGCGGCTGGGGAAGGAAAAAAGGCCCGGCATTGGCCGGGCCTGTTGGCGGGGGAGGGGTTTACAGTACCAGGCCGCCGATCAGCGCGGACAGAATGCTGACCAGGGTGGAGCCGTACACCAGTTTCAGGCCAAAGCGGGACACCATATTGCCGCGCTCCTCGTCCAGGCCCTTGACCGCGCCGGCGATGATGCCGATGGAGCTGAAGTTGGCGAAGGACACCAGGAAGATGGAAATCACGCCGATGGTGTATTCCGACAGTTGGGCGGTGAGCTTTTTCAATTCCATCATCGCCACGAATTCATTGGTCACCAATTTGGTGGCCATGATGCTGCTGGCCGGCATGATGTCGGCGGCCGGGATGCCCATCAGCCAGGCGAAGGGGTAGAACACATAGCCCAGCACGTATTGGAAGTTCACGCCGAACACTGCGTCGAAGATGTGGTTGACGGTGGTGATCAGCGCGATGAAGCCGATCAGCATCGCGCCGACGATCACGGCGATCTTGAAGCCGGCCATGATGTAGTCGCCCAGCATTTCGAAGAAGGACATGCGGTGGGCGGCTTCCGCGCTGATCAGCTCGTCGTCGTCGCGGCTGGCGTCGTAGGGGTTGATCAGCGACAGGATGACGAAGGTGCTGAACAGGTTGAGGATCAGCGCGGTAACCACGAAGCGCGGTTGGATGATCTGCATATAGGAGCCGACGATGGACATCGACACCGTGGACATCGCGGTGGCGGCCAGCGTGTACATGCGCTTTTCCGAGAAGCTGCCGATGATGTTCTTGTAGGCGATGAAGTTCTCGGATTGCCCCACGATCATGGAACCCACGGCGTTGAAGGATTCGATCTTGCCCATGCCGCTGATCTTGGCCAGCACCCAGCCGATGCCGCGTATCACCCAGGGCAGCACGCGGATGTGCTGCAGGATGCCGATCAGCACCGAGATGTAGACGATGGGCATCAGCACCTTGAGGAAGAAGCTGAATTCGCCCTGATTGAGCAGGCCGCCAAACACGAAGTTGGTACCTTCGCCGGCGTAGCTCATCAGCTTGTCGAACACGCCGGCCACGCCGCCTACCAGGCTCAGCCCATAGCTGGAGTGCAACAGGAAGTAGGCCAGCGCCAGCTCCACCACGATCAGTTGCAGCACGTAGCGGATCTTGATGTTTTTGCGATCGCGCGCCACCACTTGGGTCAGCAGGAAGACAACCAGCAGTCCGAAGACGAATTGAAGTATGTGCATATTTATTGCCTTGATGGGCCGTCCTTCAGGCAGGAACGGCGACGTTTGGCGGGCGCGCCCGCTGTGTGTGCTTGGTGTTAACGACTAGGCGAACGATGAATTTTGACATGAAGCCATTTTCGCTTCCATGTAAAAAGCATTCGTCCGCCACTGTGCGCTTATCCGTCGTCGCAAACCAGCCGGTTTGATCAAACAAGCTGCGCGGCGACGGCAAAAATAAAGCCCCCGGCCATGGCCGGAGGCTTGTTTCATGCCACGCTACTGCGCTTGTTGTTCCGCTTCGCGACGAGCTTGCTCGGCAAAATAATAATCGCGGCGAGCTTGCTTGGCCGCCGCCTTTTCCGCCAGTTCGCGCTCTTTCTTGGCGGCTTCCGCCGCCGCCTCCGCGCGCTGTGCGGCCTTCACCGCTTCGCGCTCGGCTTCCTCGGCGGCCTCGATCACGGCGATTTCGCTGCGGCTCTTGCACGGACCGGTTTTTTCGAACCAGGCCACGGATTCCACATGGGCGGTGTGCGGGAACATATTGATGATGCCGGCGGCTTTCAGCGTGTAGCCCTTGGTGTGCACCAGCACATTGGCGTCGCGCGCCAGCGTGGCCGGGTTACAGGACACGTAGACGATGCGCTTGGGCGCGGTGTCCTCTGTGATGGCTTTCAGCAACTGCACCGCGCCGTCGCGCGGCGGGTCCACCAGCATCTTGTCGAACTTGCCGAGCGCGGCGAAGGATTCCTCGGTGACTTCGAACAAATTGGCCATTTCATAGCTGACCTTGTCCTGCAGGCCGTTGTGGGTGGCGTTTTCCACCGCGCGCTTGACCAGGGCCTGGCTGCCTTCCATGCCGTGCACCTGGGCGCCGGAGCGGGCGATGGGCAGGGTGAAGTTGCCGATGCCGCAGAACATGTCGGCGATGCGTTCGTCCGGCTGCGGGTCCAGGAATTTCAGCGCGCGCGCCACCATCACCGCGTTGATATCCGGGTTCACCTGGGTGAACTCGGTGGGATAGTAGGGCATCTCCACGCGGTATTCCGGCAGGCTGTAAGTCAGCTTGGGCGCGTCCAGCGGGTAGACCGGGTAGCAGGTATCCGGGCCCTTGGGTTGCAGCCACATCTGCAGCGGACGCTCCTTGCTGCCGTGGGTGTCGGAGAAGGCGCGCAGCAGGGCGTGATCGGCGTCGTTGATGGCTTCCATATTGCGGAACACCAGGATATCCACCCTGTCGCCCACCGCCAGCTCCACCTGAGGCATGCGGTTGTTGATCGACAGCTTGTAGATCATCTCGCGCAGCGGCACGATCAGGTCCGAGATATGACGCGGCAGAATATGGCATTCGCTCATGTCGGTGATGTAGGTGGAGCGCTTCTCGTGGAAGCCCACCAGCACGCCGCCCTTTTTCTCCACCAGCCGCGCCGACATCCGCGCGCGGTGGCGGTAATGCCAGGCGGGGCCGGCGATGGGCGTCAGCACCTGTTGCGGCTTGACCCGGCCGATGCGGGCCAGATTGTCTTCCAGCACCCTTTGCTTGACCGCCACTTGAGCGGAGAACTCCACATGTTGCATCGAACAGCCGCCGCAGGTGCCGTAATGCGGACAGCGCGGCTGCGTGCGCAGGAAGCTTTCCTTCAGCACTTGGCTGGTGTTGGCGTTTTCGTAGGACGACTTCTTGCGATAGGCGCTGTAGACCACGGTTTCATACGGCAGCGCGCCATCGATGAAGATGGTCTTGCCGTCGACGTGGGCGACTCCCCGGCCTTCGTGGTCCAGCGATTCGACCTGAGCGATAGTCTGTTTGTGCGTCATGGTGTTGCTTGGAAAATCAAACGGAAAGCGGCGATTTTCTCAAATTATCCGGCCGCGCGCAGGGGTTTTTTGTCGGCGCCGGCCGTCGCGCCGGTTTCCACCTCCAGCCCGGCGGCCTTCCATTGCGGAAAGCGGCTGGGAAAGCGGAATGTCCATGTGGCATGAGCATGTCGAAGACGGCACCACCACACAATGCCTCAACCGGCGCGCAGCAGATCGTAAACAGGTTCCCAGGCCGCGAGCTCGCAAGGCGGCCATCGCCTAGGGCGGGGAGCGTCGCAGTCTTGTGGCGCATGCGAGTTTTGGTTTTGGTCTGTACGCGGCGGTCTGGATCTTGGCGTATTGGCCGGAACTTTGAGCCAAAGCCGACTATGCTGGCGTAACGTTGGCAATATCAGCGACGGCCCGGGTGGCGCTAGGCGCTTGGTAATAGTCAGAATCTTGCTTTTCCCCGCTTTCTGTTAGAATCGAACAATAGTGATTTCAAATATGGTGCGGTATGTTGAAGCGATGTTTTGGGCTGTTGGGTGTGTTGGGATTGAGCGCGGCGACGGGTGTCGGCGCGGCGGTGATTCCCGAGCCTGATGTGCAAGTCAGCCCCACCGGTCTGCATTTGGTGCTCAATTTGCCGCAAGCCAGGTTGTTCCAGTATCAGGACGGCAGGCTGTCCAAAATCTATCCGGTGGCGGTGGGCAAGATGCTGACCCAGACCCCCACCGGCAGCTTCGACATTACCGGCATTTACAAGGCGCCGGCCTGGCATGTGCCGCGTTCCATTCAGGAAGAAATGCGCCGCAACGGCAAGGAAGTGCAGACCGTGGTGCCGCCGGGGCCCAATAACCCGCTGGGGCCGGTTTTCATCCGTTTTGGCGAGGCCAAGCTGGGGCTGGGATTTCACGGCACCAACGCGCCCGGTTCGGTGCCGGGTTTTCGCAGCCATGGCTGCGTGCGGATGAAAAACGACGACGCCTTGTCCTTGTCCAAAACCGTTACCCGAGGCGACGCGGTCACGGTGGCTTATCAAACCGTATTGCTGAATCAGGACGCCGCCGGCGAACTGTGGCTGACCGCTTACCGCAACCACTACAAGCAGGACGATCCTTCTTTCCCGATGCTGGCCGAAACGCTGCTGGCCTGGCAGAAGCAGAAATCCTCGGTGGTGTACGGCGCGCGGGTGGATCAAGCCTTGAAGGCGCGCAAGGGCGTGCCGGTGTGCCTGACTTGCAAGGATCAGGCCAAGGCCAAGGTGGACGGAGACTTGACCGCGGTGCGCTGGTTATCGCCGGGCAAGACCGACGACACCCAGTTTGCGCGTGAACCGGCCGGCCGCGAGCCGGGCGGCCCGCTGCCGACGCAGGCCGCGCCGCCGGCGTCCGCGCCGCTGCATGCGCCGGCGGTCGCTCCGTCCTCGGCGCCGTCCTCCTCGCGCGCCGCCGTGCGGGGCCAGCCGCCGCGGAGCGGCCGTCCAGCTTGATTAATCGGCCATCTCTCCCGCCAATTCCCCCACGCGCCGCAAGGCGCGTTCGTATGCCGGGTTCCACGGATAGCAGCAGGACAGGCGCACGCAGTTGCGGTAACGGCCCTTGGCCGAGTACAGCGTGCCGGGCGCGACGGTGATGCGTTCGGCCAGCGCCGTCTGGAACAGCTCCATGGTGTCCACCCCGCTGGGCAACTCCACCCACAGCAGGCAGCCGCCGGACGGTGAGGTGGCTCTTGTCTGGGCAGGAAAACAGCTGGCGACGGTGCCGCGCAGCCGCTCCATCTGGCTCATGAAATGGCGACGGATCAGCCGCAGGTGGTGGTCGTAGCCGCCGGTTTCCAGGTATTCCGCCAGCGTTTCCTCCAATAGCCGCGGCTGGGCCAGCGAACTGGCGAACTTCAGCCGCGTCACTTCGCGCAAAAAGCGCCCGGGGGCGATCCAGCCGATGCGAAAGCCCGGCGCCAGCGTCTTGCTGTAGCTGGAGCACAGCAACACCCAGCCGTCGCGGTCGTAGGCCTTGACCGCGTCCGGGGTGGCGCCGTCGTAGTGCAGGTCGGCGTGCGGCACGTCCTCGATCAAGGGCACCTGATGTTCGTTGACCAGCGCCGCCAGCCTTTGTTTGGCCTCGGCCGGCATGGTGCAGCCCAGCGGGTTGTGCACGGTGGGCATGGCCACGACGGCGTTCAGCCGTTTCTCCGATAACAGCAATTCCAGCGCGTCCAGCGACAGGCCGGTGGCCGGATGGGTGGGAATCTCGATCACGCTCAAGCCCAGGTTTTTCAGCGTGGGAAGCAGCGCGAAATAGGTGGGCGATTCCAGCCCCACGGTATCGCCCGACTTGCAGCAGGCGCGTAGCGCCAGTTGCAGCGCCTCGGTGCAGCCATTGGTGATCACCAGGTCCTCGGCCGCCAGCACGCAGCCCCAACTGACCGCGCGCTGGGCGATCTGGCGGCGCAAGCGTTCCGAGCCGGGCGGGAAGGGGTAATCGGTGGTCAGTTCCGGATGCTGACGCAGCAGCCGTCCCATGATGTGCTTGAAGCGGGTGGTGGGGTAGAAATCGCTGCCGCGCGGGCTGGCCAGCGACAGGTCGATGAAGTCTTCCCGGGTTTGCGCCGTCATCACCGCTTCGATTTGATCCACCACTTCGCCGGCGTGATGGGCGGCGCTTTGCCGGCGCATGCGCGGCAAGGGCAGGGTGGCGGCGGATTTGACGTAGAAGCCGGATTGCGGCCGCGCCTCAATCAGACCTCGGTCCTCCAGGGTGCGGTAAGTCAGCAGGATGGTGGACGGGCTGACCTTGTGCATTTCGCAGGCCTTGCGTACCGAGGGCAGCCGTTCGCCGGGCTGCACCACGCCGGTCTGGATCAGGGTGATCCACTCGTTGACTAGCTGCTGATATAGGGGTTCGTCGCTCATGCAGAGGCCTCGCTGACAGATGTGAAGATCGCCATCGGTACAATTTTCCGTAAAAACGACCATAACAGTTTTAAAATTGTAAAACTGTTATGGTTCCAATTCAATTTTTCTGAATCTGTATTCCGCGCCGGCCCGGCGTTATCATGGCCACCATTGAAAACAAACCGCGTCCGGATTGTCCGGCTGCTGGTTATGGCTTGGAGCCGTAATGAACTTTGTTGCGTTGGTGACTTATCTGTTGGTGATGTCGATCACGCCGGGGCCAAACAATCTGGTGTTGGCCTCGTCCGGGGTCAATCATGGCTTTTCCCGCACGGTGCCGGCATTGCTGGGCATGTCGTTGGGCTTGTCGGTGCAGGTGGGCTTGTTGACGGTGTTCCTGGGCAGCTTGATCGCCGTCATCGCTTCGGTGCAGCTTTACCTGGCGATGGCCGGTTGTCTCTACCTGTTGTGGCTGTCTTGGGGCATGGCGCGCTCGGCGCCAGCCAGCGGGGAGGCTGGCGGCGCGCCGATGGGCTTTTGGGGTGGGGTGCTGTTCAACTGGTTGAATCCCAAGGTGTGGCTGATGGGCTTCAATATCGCGATGGTGTTTTTGCCGGCCAAGATGAACGCCTGGCATGCCGGCCTGCTGTTTGCGGCTCTGACTTTCATCATCGGCCTGCCGTGCATTGCCTTGTGGGCGGGCTCCGGCGTGGCTGCCCGCCGCTTCCTGGCTTCGCCCCGTCGCTTGCGGGCTTTCAATTGCAGCATGGCGGCGATGCTGGCGGTGACGGCGATCTGGCTGCTGCTGGAAATGCTGCCGGCGCAATCGTTGCATGCGCTGCCGCAAATGATCTGATGAATAACTAAATCGATAGTGATGTTCTTGCTGCGGACATTGTCTATGCTGTCCAAAAGGATAGGTGGCCTATCGTACAGGCAGTCCGAACGACAGATTCGGCCGCGATGGGCTGATCAGGCGGGCAGCCGAGAGCGGGGGCAGCATCATGACAGCAGCGGGATTCGACGGCGTGTATCGTTCGAGCACGTCTTTTTACGGGGACAAGCCGTCTCCGTCCTTGGTCCAGTATCTGGAAAAATATCATGTGACGGGCGGCGGCGAGGGCTTGGACCTAGGCTGCGGTCAGGGCCGCAACGCCTTGTATCTGGCCCAGCGAGGCTTCGCGATGACGGCGGTGGATGGTTCCGCGGAAGCTATAGCGAGCCTGGGCGAGGCGGCGGACGGGCGCAGGCTGAACGTGGGGGGGCGAGTGGCGGATCTGGCCGGGCTGGAATTGGAGCCGGGGCGTTACCGGCTGATCGTGGCCAATACCTCGCTGGATCACCTGAGCGCGGATGAGGGCGAGGCGTTGGCGCGCCAGATGACCGCCGCGTTGGAGCCGGGCGGCTATCTGTTCGTGTCGGTGTTCATGGTGGACGATCCGGGCTGTGACGCCCAGGGCCGGGTGGCCAGCGAGACGGCTTCCTACGTCAAGCATTACTACCAATCGGGAGAGCTGCGCCGTCAGTTTTCCGCGCTGAGCCTGTTGGCTTATCAGGAGGAGTATGCGCTGGACGTCGGTCATGGCCAGCCGCATTACCACGGCATCGCCAGGCTGTTCGCGCGCCGCGATTGCTGAACGTGGTAGCGCTGAGGCGCAGCGGATCGTAAGCAGGTTCTCAGAACCTGTTCATTGTCTGCTGCGCGTCGGCGATGCCACGTTGAAAACCCCTTCGAAATACTGATGTACCACTCGGCCATTCCGTTTTCTCAGCCGTTGTCGCCTGGTCTCGCTCTTGCTCGCGAGACTTTGAGCCAGTTCTCAGGACTCCAGCGCCCGGCGTATCACCCCCTCCTTGTCGGCCGGCCGCCAGCCGTCCGGCTTCAGCACCTTGCCGTCCTCGCGGCGCACAATCTTGCCGTCCACGCATTTGCGCATATTGGCGGCGTGGATTTCCCGTGCCATGTCCTCCAGCGGCAGGCCTTGCGACATCAATAGGCCGCTGAGCACATTGAGCACGTCCACGCCTTCGGCCAGCAACTCCGCCATTCGCCGAGCGCGCTCCGCTTCGTCGCCGTCCTGGCGTTTGTAATCGGCCAGCGCCTGTTGGAACTCCGCCAGCTCTTCGTCCAGCATGGTTTCCCACATTGCCAATTGTTGCGGCTGCCATTGCGGTCGCTGCGGGCTGGGAATGTCGAACTGGCTCATGAAGTGGCGGCGAAGAGCGAAGAAGTTTTCCATTATGTAGATGCTTTGTGTGTTTTTGAACTATATATTGTGTTTTATCGGTGGGCGTGACGCAAGCGACGAACAAAACAAAGCCCCGCCGGGGCGGGGCTGGGTCAGGGCACTGCGGCGTTTATTCCTGGCCGCGCAACGCGGCCAGCGCGTCAAAATAATCAGGGAAGGTCTTGGCCACGCACTTGGGGTCGTTGATGGTCACGGGGGCGCCCAACAGCGAAATCAGCGAGAAGCACATCGCCATCCGGTGATCGTCGTAAGTGTCGATTTCGGCGTTCGGCGTCAAGGAAGCAGGCGGGGTGATGCGGATGTAGTCCTGGCCTTCCTCCACCACGGCGCCCACTTTGCGCAGCTCGGCGGCCATCGCGCTCAGACGGTCGGTTTCCTTGACGCGCCAGCTCTCGATATTGCGCAGCGTGCTGGTGCCGTCGGCGGCCAGCGCGGCCACCGCCAAGGTCATCGCCGCGTCCGGAATGTGGTTGAAGTCGGCGTCTATCGCCTTGAGCGGGAGACTGGCGCTGGCCTCTATCCAGTTGGGGCCCATGTTGACTTCTGCACCCATCAGACGCAGCGCGTCGGCGAACTTGACGTCGCCCTGAATGCTGTCCGCGCCCACGCCCTCCACTCGTACCGGGCCGCCCGCCAGCGCGCCGGCGGCGAGGAAGTAGGACGCGCTGGAAGCGTCGCCTTCCACGTGAACTTCGCCTGGGGAGATGTAAGTCTGTCCGCCGGGGATGGTGAAGCGCCGCCAGCCGTCGCGCTCAACCCGCACGCCGAAGCGCGCCATCAGGTTGAGGGTGATTTCGATATAAGGCTTGGAGATCAGCTCGCCGCTGACTTCGATGACCGCGGTTTCCCCGGTCAGCGGCAGCGCCATCAACAGGGCGGTGAGGAACTGGCTGGACACATTGCCCTTGACCGGAATCGGGCGGCCGGCTTCCAGCCGCGCCGGAGCGATGGCCAGCGGCGGATAGCCTGGCTGGCCCTGATATTGGATCTGGGCGCCGGCCACGCGCAGCGCGTCCACCAAGTCGCCGATCGGCCGCTCATGCATGCGCGGCACGCCACTGAGTTGATAATTCCCCTGCATCAGCGCCAGCGCGGCGGTCAGGGGGCGGAAAGCGGTGCCGGCGTTGCCGAGGAACAGGTCCGCGCTTTTGACCGGAAACTCGCCGCCCACGCCCTGCACGCGGAAATCGCGGCTGTCGCCTATTTGCTCGATATCCACCCCCAGCAGTTTCAGCGCCGCCAGCATGTGACGGATATCGTCCGAATCCAGCAGGTCGCGCACCAAGGTGCTCCCGCTGCCCAGCGCGGCCAGCAGTAGGGTGCGGTTGGAGATGCTTTTGGAGCCGGGCAGCTTGATGGCGCCGGACAGGCGTCGGACGGGGGCGAGGTGCAGTTGTTCCATGGCGGTTCGGGATCTTGTGTTCTTGGGATTGGCGGAGGGCGCCGCGGCGCCCGTCGGACAATGTAACCGCCAGCAAGGCCTTTGCGCAAACCCCGCGTTGCCGCGCGGCTACGGCGCGCAAGCCGTAGAATCTTGCTGTGCCGGCCCGCGGCTTGAGATAAAATCGCCAGTTTGGCTGGTTGCCCGTCGCGGCGGCCTGCGAGAATTTCTGCAAGGACATTGTCTGTACATGACCGCACCTGTCATCGCCATCGACGGCCCGTCCGCCTCGGGCAAGGGCACCGTCGCCGCCCTGGTCGCCGCGCGGCTGGGTTTTCATTATCTGGATTCGGGCTCGCTCTACCGCCTGCTGGCCTTGTTCGCGCAGCGCCACAACATAGCCTGGGACGACGAGCCTGGCCTGGCCGCCGCCGCCGCGGGGCTGCCGGTGGAGTTCGCAGACGGGGCGGTGTGGCTGGAGAGCAACGACGCCAGCGCGGCGATCCGCAGCGAGGAAATTGGCATCGGCGCGTCCAAGGTGGGCGCGCTGCCGGCGGTGCGCGCCGCGCTGTTGCAGCGCCAGCGCGATTTCTGCCAATTGCCCGGCCTGGTGACGGACGGTCGCGACATGGGTTCGGTGGTGTTTCCCGCCGCCACCTTGAAGGTGTTTTTGACGGCCAGCGCCGAGGAACGGGCCGATCGCCGCTATAAGCAGTTGATCGGCAAGGGAGATTCTGCTAATCTCCCACGGATTCTGCAGGACATTATCGATCGGGACGCGCGCGATGCCGCCCGGCCGGTAGCGCCGCTGCGCCAGGAGCCGGACGCCTTTTTGCTCGACACCACGGAGCTGACCATCGACCAGGCGGTCGCACAGGTTCTGCGTTGGTTCGAGGAAAGACAGGTCTCCGGCCTATGATTTTTTTGTCGGGTGAAAATGCTGCAAGGCAATAAACCCGGTTGTGCAACCCTAACCCGCACGCCGCAAGGCGCGCACCGAGAGTACGCTTGATGACTACCCTCTCCATGGAAAACTTCGCTCAGCTGTTTGAGGAAAGCCTGACCCTTCACGACATGCGCGTGGGCGAGGTGATCACTGCCGAAGTGGTGGCAGTTGATTCCAACTTTGTAACCGTGAACGCAGGCCTCAAGTCCGAGTCCCTGATCCCGGCTGAAGAATTCAAGAACGACCAAGGCGTGGTCGAAGTAGCCATCGGCGACTTCGTTACCGTTGCCATTGATGCGCTGGAAAACGGCTTTGGCGAAACCAAGCTGTCCCGCGAAAAAGCCAAGCGCCTGGCCGCTTGGGTGGAGCTGGAAGAGGCTCTGGAAACCGGCAAGATCCTGTCCGGTCTGATCAGCGGCAAGGTCAAAGGTGGCCTGACCGTTATGGTCAACGGCATCCGCGCCTTCCTGCCGGGTTCCCTGGTTGACGTGCGTCCGGTGAAAGACACCACCCCGTACGAAAACAAACAGATCGAATTCAAGGTCATCAAGCTGGATCGCAAGCGCAACAACGTGGTTGTGTCCCGTCGCTCCGTGCTGGAAGAAACCCTGGGCGAAGAGCGCAAAGCTCTGCTGGAAACCCTGAAAGAGGGCGCCATCATCAAGGGTATCGTCAAGAACATCACCGACTACGGTGCGTTCGTTGACCTGGGTGGCATCGATGGCCTGCTGCACATCACCGACCTGGCATGGCGCCGCGTGAAGCACCCGTCCGAAGTTCTGGCCGTGGGCGACGAAGTGGAAGCCAAGGTACTGAAGTTCGACCAAGAGAAGAACCGCGTATCCCTGGGTCTGAAGCAACTGGGCGAAGATCCGTGGGTGGGCCTGTCCCGCCGCTACCCGTCCGGCACCCGTCTGTTCGGCAAGGTGACCAACCTGACCGACTACGGCGCGTTCGTGGAAATCGAACAAGGCATCGAAGGCCTGGTGCACGTGTCCGAAATGGACTGGACCAACAAGAACGTACACCCGTCCAAGGTTGTTCAGGTTGGCGACGAAGTGGAAGTCATGATCCTGGAAATCGACGAAGACCGTCGTCGTATCTCCCTGGGCATGAAGCAGTGCCTGGCCAACCCGTGGAACGAGTTTGCCGACAACTTCCACAAAGGCGACAAGCTGAAGGGCGCGATCAAGTCCATCACCGACTTCGGCGTGTTCGTTGGCCTGCCGGGCGGCATCGACGGCCTGGTTCACCTGTCCGACCTGTCCTGGAACGAAGCCGGCGAAGAAGCCGTGCGCAAGTTCAAGAAGGGCGACGAGGTTGAAGCCGTTGTTCTGTCCATCGACGTTGAAAAAGAACGCATCTCCCTGGGCATCAAGCAGATGGAAGGTGATCCGTTCAACAACTTCGTTGCGATGAACGACAAGGGCGCTCTGGTTAAGGGCACCGTGAAGTCCGTTGACGCCAAAGGCGCCGTCGTGACTCTGGACACCGATGTTGAAGGCTACCTGCGCGCTTCCGAACTGTCCCGCGACCGCGTGGAAGACGCTCGCTCCGTTCTGAAGGACGGCGAGGAAGTGGAAGCCGTGATCATTGCCGTGGACCGCAAGTCCCGCAATATCAGCCTGTCCATCAAGGCTAAAGACGCTCAGGAAGACAACGTTGCTCTGAAGAGCCTGTCCGTTGACAGCGCTTCCGCTGGCACCACCAATCTGGGTGCCCTGCTGAAGGCAAAACTGTCCGGCTCCAACGAGTAATTGAGACATGACCAAATCTGAGCTGATCGCTAGGCTGTCGGAACGACTCGCCGAGCGCAATTCTCAGTTGGTCTACAAAGACGCTGAGTTGGCCGTCAAAACCATTTTGGATGCGATGGCCAATAACCTGGCGCAGGGAAACCGGATTGAAATCCGCGGTTTCGGCAGTTTCGATTTGAACTACCGTCCGCCGCGGATTGGCCGCAACCCCAAGTCGGGCACCAGCGTCTCGGTTCCTGAGAAATATGTGCCGCATTTCAAGGCGGGCAAAGAATTGCGCGAACGCGTCGACCTGTCCCTGTTGGAGCAGAGCGAAGCCTAGGCGTATGAGCCCTGTCTAGCGAATCCAAAGCGCCGCTTTTTGCGGCGCTTTTTCTTTGCGCGGCTGAAATTCCAGCTTGGGTTGCGCCGGGCTATCGTTTAAACTTGCACTCCGGCAAACAAATCGAGCGAGATCATGCGTTACCTGCTTCGTATCGTTGAATTGGCCCTGTTGGTATTCCTGATCGCGGTCACCGTGCAAAACAGCCATGCGGTTGAATTCAAATTGTTCTTCGGCCAGTCCTGGTCCGCGCCGCTGATTGTGTTTCTGCTGTTGTTTTTCGTGGTTGGCGCCCTGGTGGGGCTGCTCGCCACGCTCGGCTATTATCTGCGTAGCCGAAAAGAGCTGTCTCAATTGAAAAAAGAATTACGCAACCGTCCCCCCGCCAGCAAGGTGATCAGCGACCCCAGCGACGCGATCGCCGATTAAGCCTGGCGCGAGCGGCGGAGCGAGCCGGCGCCGCGTTTAGGCGCCGCTGTGATTCCATTCGCCGTTCTTGATGATGCCGCCCGGGAGCGGCTGTTGTTGTTTGTCCGGAAAGGATTGCTGTTGGAACTGGATTTGTGGTGGTTGCTATTGTTTCCGGCCTTTTTCGGCCTGGGTTGGTTTGCCGCGCGCGTGGACATGCGCACGGTGCTGAAACAGGCGAAAGCGGTGCCGACCGGCTTTTTCCGCGGCCTGGACGCGCTGGTGGAGGACAAGACCGATATCGCGGCCTCGGCCCTGGCCGAAGTGGCCCGCCAGCAAGGGTCGGCGCTGGAGTTGCAGCACACCTTGGGCAAACTGTACCGCAAGCGCGGCGAGAACGACCGCGCCATCCGCCTGCATCAGCGCATGCTGGACGCGCCGGATTTGCCGGCCGAGCACCGCGACGCGGTGCGTTTCGAGCTGGCCCAGGATTTTCGCAAAGCCGGCCTGGTGGACCGGGCGGAAGAAATATTGATCAAGCTGCAGGACGGCAATATGGGCCTGGCGGCGCGCCGCCAACTGCTGGATATCTACCAGCAGGACCGCGATTGGCACAAGGCCATCGCCACCGCCAAGGAGTTGCGCAGCGACGCGCACTCCTTCCAGCATGAAGTGGCGCAGTTCTACTGCGAGCTGGCTCAGGGCGAGCTGTATAAATCCAATAGCGAGCAGGCGCGCCGCTACGTGGAGGAGGCGTTCGCCGCCAACCGCAAATGCGTGCGCGCCAGCCTGATCCTGGGCGACATCGAGTTTGCCGGAGGCCATGTGGAAGCGGCGATCGCGGCTTGGCAGAACATCGAGAAACAGAACTACGAATACCTGTCGATGGCCGCCGAGCGCTTGTTCGACGCTTACGAACGGATGGACAAGCCGCTGGAAGGCATCGCCTTGCTGCGCGGCTATCAGAAGACCTTCCCGCAATTGGAGCTGACCGATCTGCTGTACCAGAAGATCGCCACCTACGAGGGCGAGGAGAAGGCGCTGGAAGTGGCGCGAGAGGGCGTGCACGCTCGTCCCAGCCTCTCCGGCGTGTACCGGCTGATCGAGGCGCAGATGGACGAGTTGAGCCCGGAAGGGCGGATGGACGCGGAAGTGGCGCGCGCGCTGGTGCTCAAGCACGCGCAGCGCCTGAGCGTGCATCGCTGCAAATGCTGCAATTTCCGCTCGCGCGCCTTCTTCTGGCATTGCCCGGCTTGCGGCGAGTGGGAGGGGTTCACCGCTAACCGCACGGAATCGCAGTAACTTCTGTTTTAGTTAGAACTGATGACCTGTTCACGATCTCGTGAGCTAAGGCGAGACAAGGCGAAATCGAGCGGAAAAGCGGAATGGTCAAGTGGTGCATGAGCATTTTGACGGTGTTTTCAGCGCCGTATCGCCGACGCGCAACAGATCGTCAACGGGTTCTTAGGTTCGCCGCGCGGTTGTGTCGCCGGCTTGGACATCGAGATAGTTGTGCAGCCGCCCTGAGCGGCTGCGCTGATTTGAATACAGGCCGCCGGCAGCTTCCGGCGGCAAGAATGGAGCAAGCATGAACCCTTTGATCGCAGCCGACGCGGCTCGGCCGACTTCGCCTGTTGTCGTGGCCTTGGACTTTGCCGACGCGGATAGCGCCTTGCGCTTCGCCAGCCGTCTGGACCCAAGCGAGTGCCGGCTCAAGGTGGGCAAGGAGTTGTTCACGTCCTCCGGCCGCAGTTTGGTGGAAAGCCTGGTGGCCAGGGGATTTCAGGTGTTCCTGGACTTGAAGTTCCATGATATTCCCAACACCGTGGCCCATGCGTGTAAGGCGGCGGCGGAAGCCGGGGTCTGGATGGTCAATGTGCACGCCTCCGGCGGCCGCCGGATGATGGAAGCGGCGCGCGAGGCGCTGGCGCCGTACAGCCAACGGCCGCTGCTGATCGCGGTGACGGTGCTGACCAGCATGGAAGCCGCCGATCTGGCCGAAATCGGCATCGCCGTCTCGCCGCAAGAGCATGTGCTGCGGCTGGCGGCGCTGACCCGCGATTGCGGCCTGGACGGCGTGGTGTGCTCGGCTCAGGAGGCCGGCGAACTGAAAGCCGCGCTGGGCCGCGACTTCAAATTGGTGACGCCGGGCATTCGCCTGGCGGATAGCGAAGCCGACGATCAGCGCCGGGTGATGACCCCGACGACCGCGTTGGCGGCGGGCTCCGACTATCTTGTGATCGGCCGGCCCATCACCCGCGCCGCCGACCCGCTGGCCGTGTTGCGCGCCATCAACCAAGACATTCAGCACTATCAGGCTCAATAAAATATGAAAATCACAGTTATCGGTACGGGGTATGTCGGTTTGGTGACCGGCACTTGTCTGGCGGAAACCGGCTATCATGTGTGCTGCCTAGATGTGGATCCCAATAAGATCGCCATCCTGAAGCAGGGCGGCATTCCGATTTTCGAGCCCGGCCTTGAGGACATGGTGCGGCGCAATGTGGCCGCCGGCCGGCTCAGTTTCACCACCGACATCGCCGAGTCTGTGGCCTTTGGCGACGTGCAGTTCATCGCCGTCGGCACCCCGCCGGACGAGGACGGCTCGGCTGATCTGCAATACGTGCTGGCCGCCGCTCGCAATATCGGCCGTCACATGACGGACTACAAAGTCATTGTCGACAAGTCCACCGTGCCGGTGGGCACCGCGGACCTGGTCAAGGCCGCGGTGGCGGACACCCTGGCCGAGCGCGGCGAAGCCCTGGAATTCAGCGTGGTGTCCAACCCGGAGTTCCTGAAGGAAGGCGCGGCCATAGACGACTTCATGCGTCCGGACCGCGTGGTGATCGGCGTGGACGACGAGCGCGCGGCTGCGATGATGCGCCGGCTATACGCGCCGTTTCAGCGCAATCACGAACGCGTGTTGCTGATGGACGTGCGCTCCGCGGAGCTGACCAAGTACGCGGCCAACGCCATGCTGGCGACGCGCATCTCCTTTATGAACGAGCTGGCCAATCTGGCCGAGAGCCTGGGCGCGGACATCGAGCAGGTGCGCCTGGGCATGGGCTCCGATCCGCGCATCGGCTACCACTTCCTGTATCCGGGCGTGGGCTACGGCGGCTCCTGCTTCCCCAAGGACGTCAAGGCTCTGGTGCAGACCGCCAAGGAAAACGGCCATGAACTGCGGGTGCTGACGGCGGTGGAGGAGGCCAACGATCTGCAGAAGCTGCGTTTGGTGGACAAGGTGCTGGCGCGTTTCGGCCAGGATCTGAGCGGCCGCCGTTTCGCGATGTGGGGCCTGGCCTTCAAGCCCAATACCGACGATATGCGCGAAGCGCCCAGCCGCGTGATCGCGGCGGAACTGAGCCGCCGCGGCGCGGAAGTGGTGGCTTTCGATCCGGTGGCGACCCATGAAGCGCAGCGGGTGATGGGCGACATCGCCGGCCTGAGTTTCGCCGACGACATGATGGCGGCGCTGCAGCAGGCGGACGCCTTGTTGATTGTCACCGAATGGAAAATGTTCCGCGCGCCGGACCTGGGCGCGGTCAAGCGGGCGCTGAAGCTGCCGCTGGTGTTTGACGGCCGCAATATGTACGACCCGGCCTGGATGCGCGAGCAGGGTTTCGACTACTTCGCGATCGGCCGCTGAGGATTGCCATGGGCCTGATGCAAGACCTGGGGCTGGATAGCTCCAAACTGGCCGCCGAACTGGCGAAAGCGAGAGTTCTGGTGGTGGGCGATGTGATGCTGGACCGTTACTGGTTTGGCGACGCCACCCGTATTTCGCCGGAAGCGCCGGTGCCGGTGGCTAAGATCGAGCGCATTGAAGAACGCGCCGGCGGCGCCGCCAACGTGGCGCGCAATATCGCCGGCTTGGGCGGCCAGGCCACCCTGTTGTCGGTGGTGGGCGACGATGAAGCCGCCTCGGCGCTGGAGCGCCTGCTGGCGGCGGACGGCATCGCCACCTCGCTGAAACGCGATCCCGGCATCGCCACCACCATCAAGTTGCGCGTAGTGGCAAGGCAGCAGCAGCTGATCCGCCTTGATTTCGAGGACTCGCCCAGTCATGAGATTCTGGCGGGCAAGCTGGAAGAGTATCAGCAGATCCTGGCCAGTCATGATGTGGTGATTCTGTCCGACTACGGCAAGGGCGGCCTGACTCACGTCAGCAAGATGATCGAGCTGGCGCGCCAGGCCGGCAAGCCGGTGTTGATCGACCCCAAGGGCGACGACTACAGCAAATACGCCGGCGCCACGCTGCTGACGCCGAACCGCAGCGAATTCCGCCAAGTGGCCGGCCGCTGGGCTTCCGAGAGCGAGTTGACCGCCAAGGCGCAGGCTTTGCGCGCGACTTTGTCGCTGGACGCCTTGCTGGTGACGCGCAGCGAGGAGGGCATGACCTTGTTCCGCGATGAGGGCGTGGTGCATCAGCCCACCTTCGCGCGCGAGGTGTACGATGTGTCCGGCGCCGGCGACACCGTGATCGGCACGCTGGGGCTGGGGTTGGCCGCCGGCCAGCCGCTGCCGGTGGCGATGAGCCTGGCCAACGCCGCCGCCGGCGTGGTGGTGGGCAAGCTGGGCACCGCGGTGTGCAGCCAGCGCGAACTTTTCGCCGTGTGAACTGAATCCTGAGGAGACCGCATGCAGCATTACACCGACGCGATTCTGGAGTTTTGGTTCGGCGGCGCCGACGACAGCTTCCTGTCGGTGCCGCGCAGCGCCTGGTTCAAGAAGGACGACGTGTTCGACGGCGTCATCCGTGAACGCTTTCTGGAGACATGGCGGCAGGCGCGCGTAGGCGAACTGCCGCCGGACGCCCATGACGCCCGGCGCGGCCTGGCCTGGCTGATTCTGACCGATCAATTCCCGCGCAACCTGTTCCGCGGCTCCGCCGAGGCCTTCGCCACCGATGGCTTGGCGCTGGCTTGGGCCCGCCGCATGGTGGAGCTGGGCCTTGACCGGCAACTGCCCCATGTCGCCCGCACCTTTGTTTATCTGCCGTTCGAGCACAGCGAGTCGCTGGCGGATCAGGACGAAGCCGTGCGTTTGTTTGAAACCATGGCGGAGGATGCCGCCATGGCCCGTTTCATTGATTACGCGCATCGTCACCGGGACGTGATCGTCCGCTTCGGGCGCTTCCCGCATCGCAACGCCGCGCTGGGTCGGGTGGATACGCCGGACGAGCGGACCTATCTGGCAGAGCCCGGCGCCGGTTTTTAAACGCGCACCCCTATTCTCGCGCCGTGGGCGATGGCCGGCGGCGGAAAGGAAAACATGACTATCGTCGTTACCGGCGCCGCCGGTTTTATCGGTTCCAACCTGGTCAAAGCGCTGAACGAGCGCGGCGTCACCGACATCATTGCCGTGGATAATCTGTCCAGCGGCGACAAATTCCGCAATCTGGTGGATTGCGAAATCGCCCATTACATGGACAAGCACGACTTCCTGGCCCTGTTGCTGGAGGGCGAGTTCGAAGGCGAACTGTCCGCCATCCTGCACCAGGGCGCGTGTTCCGACACCATGAATCACGACGGCAAGTACATGATGGACAACAACTATCAGTACACGCTGGCCCTGTTCGACTACTGCCAGCACGAGGAAATCCAGTTCCTCTACGCCTCCAGCGCGGCCACCTACGGCAAGGGCACCGTGTTCAAGGAAGAGCGCCAGTACGAAGGCCCGCTCAATGTCTACGGCTACTCCAAATTCCTGTTCGACCAAGTGCTGCGCCAACGTATGAAGGAAGGACTGAGCGCGCAGGCGGTGGGTTTCCGTTATTTCAACGTCTACGGCCCGCGCGAACAACACAAGGGCCGCATGGCCTCGGTGGCCTTCCACCATTTCAATCAGTACCGCGAGCATGGCAAGGTCAAGCTGTTTGGCGGCTGGGACGGTTGGGGCAACGGCATGCAAAGCCGCGATTTCGTGTCGGTGGAGGATGTGGCCAAGATCAATCTTTATTTCCTGGATCACCCGGAAAAGAGCGGCATCTTCAACCTGGGCTCCGGCCGCTCGCAGCCGTTCAACGACGTGGCCGTGGCCACCGTCAACGCCTGCCGCCGCCATGAGGGCCAGCCGGGGCTGAGCCTGGACGAGATGGTGGCTCAGGGCATCGTCGAATACGTCGATTTCCCCGATGCGCTCAAAGGCAAATACCAGAGCTTCACCCAGGCCGATATCGCCAAGCTGCGCAGCGCCGGCTACGACGCCGAACTGTTTAGCGTCGAACAGGGCGTGGACCGTTATGTGGACTGGCTGATCCAGCAATGACGCTGCGGGTCCGCCGTGGAGCGGCCGGATTTCTTGATGCGGTTTGATACTTAAACAGCCTCCTGTCATTTTTGACGGGAGGCTGTTTTGTTTTGGGCGGCCGATGTTGCGAAGGTGCCTGCTTATTGTTTTTTAAGGCAATGATTTTTATGCGTTTTTAGATTTAATGTCATCAGTGGATAAGGCAAGAACAGCTTAGTTCTAGATCAAAAACACCAAGAATGACAAATAATTTATTTTTTGAGTCGGATTGAGTCGGATGCTATCAAAAGAAGCAGGCCGGACCGCCCGCGATCCAATCGCGCGGCGGTCCGGTCGCGAGCTAAGGTTCCGATCAATCGCAAGCGCCGCATTGGCTGCCTTGCACCATAGAGAGTTGAAAAACATGGGCGATCTCAAGGATCTCAAGGACGCTGAAACCAAACTGCTGCTGACCGCAAACGATGGCTCCACCGTGACCATCCATTTCGTAGGCGAGCCGTCGGCCATCGGTGCGATTGTCAATTACGTGACCAATACCGCCAATCAGCCGAAGAAATATGGCAACCACATCTATGTTTGGCAGACCACCAGCAATATCGTGCCTTGGGCCAAGTCTCCGGACGGCTACACCGCCATTGACACCGACAGCTCCACCAGCACCCAACCCGTCGATTTTCCCTTCGAGGATAAAGGCTACATCCTGGGATATGCCGTGGCCGCCACGCCCAATGCGGTGTGCTCCACCATCTATGTGCCGCAAGGTTCGCTGGATAACCCGCAGGCCTGGCAGTACGCCAACAACTCGGTGAAAACGCTGTATGTCGGCACCAACCTGGTGCAGGCGCGCTACCAGGTGCTGCAGTCCTATGACGCGGTGGCCAATAAAAACTGGCTGGGCTTGTGGCAGGGCTCCACCGTGCCTTATAGCGGCGATCCGCTGAAAAAAGTCAGCGTCACCCAGGGCGGTGACAGCGGCACAGTGAACTTCACCGGCGTCAAGCTGACCATCAACACCACCTATTCGATCGGCTACTTCATGGTGGACCAGATATCCGGCCGCACCTCATTGGCCGCCACCTCCACTTTCACCGTCGGCAAGGCCTGATCCGCCCGCGCTTGAAGCGGCCGGCGCGCCTGTCGAGTACAGGGCGCGCCGGCCGATAAAGACTTTTCCGGTCAACCACCATCCAGGGCCTCATGTCGAATTTGCTGCTGCTGAGCAACGATGCCGGTCGCCAGGTCTTCATCACTGTGGTGGGCGTGCCGATGCCGGATGGCGTGCTGGCCAACTACATCACCAATACCGCCAATCAGCCGCAAACATTCGACAACCGCTTGTACGCCTGGGAGAGCAGCGCCAATCAGGTGCCATGGGACAAGGTGCCGGTCGGGCAGGCCGCTTTGCTGAGCGATAGTTCCACGTCCACTCGGGTGCTGAATTTCGATTACGAGCCCAAGGGCTATGTCATCGCCTACGCGGTGGCGGGCGCGGCGCAGGCGGTGTGTTCCAGCGTCTACCTGCCCGCCGGCGAGCAGGACAATCCGCAAGCCTGGGCCTATGACAGCGTGTCGCTGCAGACGGTCTACGTGGACAGCAATGTATTGCAGCTCAAGTACAAGGTGCTGACGGCGTATCAGCCGAAAGCCGCCGGCAACTGGGTGGGCATCTGGCAGGGCTCCACCGTGCCTTACAGCGGCGATCCTATCCGCAGCCTGCCAGTGCCGCGCGACGACGACTCAGGCTACCTGGCGATCGACGGTCTGAAACTGACCATCAACACCAGCTACGCGGTCGGCTATTTCATGCAGGCGCTGCCGCAGGGTCGTACCTCGCTGGCCGCGACGACGACGTTCACGATAGGCGCTTATCAAGGAGAAAAAACATGATCGCATTCGAGCGCCTGGCGGGTAGCCGGCTGTATATCGATCAGGCAAACCAGGAGGGGGCCGGCTGGTGGGGCTGGCTGCTGGCCGCCGGCGCTCAAGCGCCGGCCGGCCCGGTGCCCTTGACGGAAGCGCTGGAGAATGCGGATTGGGCCGGCAGCTTTGTCTACTGCGCCGTCGCGCCGGATCTGAGCGGCGACAAGGCCGCCGTCTTCATCGCGGCGCTGGATGCGATTCTGGCCACGGTCATCGGCGGGCGCGCGCTGCTGTGGCTGCGGCAGGCGGAGCGGGCGCAGCAAGCGCTGGAACAGGGTTGGGTCTTGTCCTTCGCCTCTGTTGCCGGCGTTTTGCGCACCAGCAATGGGCTGGATCTGAGCCTGACCGGCGACGGCAGCATCGGCGTCGCCATCGCCTCCGGCGCGGTACTGAGCGTCGCGGAATCCGGCGACGCGCTGACGCTGACCGGTCGCAATGCGCCGGCGGCCACCTTGAGCGGCGGCATGGCGCCCATTTTGTACCAGGATGATTACAGCGCCAGCTTGGCTTTTGCCGGCACGGAGCTGGGCAGCTGGCGCTTTGGCTTCAAGACCGCGCGCCAGGCCTTGGCGCGCAACTTCGCCTGCGGCTTCCAATTGCTGGTGCCCAATACGGCGGCGGACAGCGCCGGCTCGGACCAGCCGGTGAAGAACTTGAGCGCTTATCTGCCGCTGGTGAACGGCGGCGAGCCTAACCCCACCGACCTGTTCGCTTTCACCGCCCAGTTCAACCCTGTCAATCCCAACAATATCTTGCCGGCGACGCCCACCGTGTTTTGGTTTGCCGCCGGCGCCAGCCTGGATCTGGTGTCTTACTACCGCACCGTCTACGGCATGACAGTGACTCTGCGTCCGGTGCTGGACGCGGCGGCGGGACGGCCGGCGGGCCTGGTGGTCAATCCCGGCTCCGGCAGGACGCCGCTGTATCTGGGTTACAGCTTTGCGCTGGTAGGGGACTTCGAACTGCGGGTGATGGGAGCGGAGGACGGTCAGCCGCAGCAATTGCTGGCCGGTTTGTCCGGTTCGGAAAACATCGGCTTCGTCAGCGGCGCTGCGTACTTGCGCGCCAGCGGCGGGCAGCCGGCCTATGCGCCGGTTTTTCCCCTGGAGCCCAGCTCGCCGGTGGGGCCGCCCTTGGACCCGCTGGCCTTGTTGCTGAATCGGGACTTCCGCACCTCTTGGTGCACGGTGACGGCCAAGGGCGAAGGCGCCAGCGCTCACTACGCGGCCGCGCCCAAGGGCGCGGATCTGTTTGGCCTGCCGGACGCCGCCAAAGCGGATGGCGGCGATCTGCTGGAACCCAAAGACCCCGGCTTGGCCTTGCCCAACAGCGGCGAACTGAGCTTCCCCCTGTTGCCGTTCGCGGCGTTTCGCTCCGGCGCCGGGGACCAAGATTTGCAGGCAGGCCAGATGGAGTTGCTGGAGAGCCAGATCGTCAGCCCCACTCGGCGCAATCGCATCAACGCCGCCTCCGCTCAGGCGTCGCGCTCGGCGCGCGCCAGCCTGGGCCTGGACTTGGCGCGCAACGTCGCCGGCTACAACGCGGCCACGCCGGCAGGCTTCATCGCCCGCGTCGCGGAGCGGGGCTGGAGCCGTCTGCTGCTGGCGCAGATCATGGCGGGCGGGCAGCCGCAATGGCAGCTGGGCTTTACCGCGCCGTCCAGCGCCTTGCAGGCGGCGTTCCAGACCGACAACCTGTTTCTGCCGGTGGCCAATCCCCTCCAGTTGGGCGTTGAGGCCAGTGGCGTGATGCCTGAGGATCCGCCGGCCAGCCCGTCCCGCTTCTACAACCAGTTGGAGATCGATCGCTGGCGCTTCAAGGCGGCGGTGGGCAAGGGCAACCGCTACGGCGACTATCGCAATGTAATGGTGGTCAAGGGCGTGCCCGGCAGCCTGCTTGAATTGGTGACCCGGCCGACGCAATGGACGCAGAAGAATCTGTTCGCCGCGCCGCTGGGGCCGGATGGACTGCCGGACGCGTCGCAGTTGACCCCGCTGGCCGATTGGCTGAGCGCATACTTCGCCAGCGCGCTGAAGCAGCAGGACAATCCCTATTTCCAGAACTTCTGCCGCATCATCCGGGATCCTAACTGGCAGGGCGTTTTGCTGCTGCGGGTGGATATCGAGAAAGTGCCGGCGGAGTTGCTGGGTTTGTTGGCGGGGGTGACTCAGCCGGAGGCCTTCGCCGCACATCATATCGGCGTCGAACTGAGCCAGATCGACGGCAAGACCGTGACCCAGAGCGACTCCAGCTCCTTGTTCGGGTTGATCTACTACCTGGATCCGGACTACGAAGACGAGCCGCAGGCGCATGCGATTCCGCCGCAGGACGCCGACGCCACCTATGAATTCCGCCTGCTGACCTTGAAGGCCTTGTTCCAGAACACCGCGGTGCAGCGTTTTGAAAGCGTGGCCCAGGTGGTGCTGAATCAATTGTTCGGCAGCCGGGTGGATAGCATGGTCGAGGATCAGGGGCAGGCCAATATCTACAACGCCGTGTTGCTGCAAGGCGGTTTCCAGACCAACGGCGGCGCGCCGATGTACTCCTTGTCTTCCGCCCAGCCGGCCTTGTTCAAGCTGCGGAACAATGTGCTCACCAGCGTGGAGATCGCCACGGCGGCCTTGTCCACGCGCGATGAGGGCGCGGGCGGCAGCGCGGTGTCCTGGCTGGACATGTCCGGTTTCATGCAGTTCGCCGTGCTCAAGGACGAGGCGGGGGAACTGCCGCCTTTCGATCTGTTTTCCTTCGGCGCCGACGGTGATGAGCTCGTGGCCGGCCAAGGCTTGCGTTTCAGCGGCCTGGGCCTGCGCATCGCCTTCCCGCTGAGCGGTCCGGACAGCGGGCCCACCGTGATCTCCATGCTGGAAAACGAGCTGTCCTTCAATCCGGCGGCTAGCCGCTCGCGAGCGCAGGGTCTGTATCGCGATTTCCAACTGGAATTAAATGGCCTCTTGTCCGGCGCCGCAAACAGCACGCCGGCGGCCAAGGGGTTTTTGGCGGTGGCGACCAGCTATGGCCTGCAAGGCGTGGCCGACCGCGCCTGGCACGGCCTGTCGCTGCGCGTCAACCTGGGCACCTTGGGCGCGCTGGCGTCCAAGGTCAATCTCAACACCACCTTGTTGCTGGCCTGGGCCGACGACAGCGGCGCGGCGGACGACGGCTCCGGCTATCAGGCTCATGTCGGGATGGCCTTGCCGGGCGCGGGGCCCGGCGGCGAACTGTTCAGCCTGCAAACCGTGATCAAGCTGTCCATCGGCGCGATCCGTCTGTTGTACAACGCCGAGCAGAAAGGCTATTTGTTGCTGCTCAACGAGATCGCGCTCAAGTTCCTCGGTTTGCTGCGCATTCCGCCCAACGGGGCCACCTCGTTCTTTCTTTTCGGCAACCCCGGTGCGGAGACGCCCACCGGTCTGGGATGGTACGCGATTTACAACCAGGACCAGCCGCCTCCGGCCGCCGCCCCGACGGCGCTTACCCACCAGTCTCAATCTTGAAGGACGGCGCGATCATGACGTGGCCTTTCTCCCTGTTCGACAACGCCAACTCGGCCAGCCGCAATACTTCCGCCCGGATCAACAAGGAACAGATCGCCGCGTTCCGGAGCCTGCTGGAACAGCAGGCCGCGATCCGTCTATTGGTGGGCACCGGGGGCAGCTTCGGCAACCAGTCCGCCACGGTCAATCTGTTGCGACGCTTGACCGATCCCTTGACCGCGGCGGGGCTGACTTACGCCTACGCCGGCAAGGCCGAAGTCTATTACCAGGGCGGCGAGGACACGCTGGCCAAGCTGTACGAGTTGCTGCCGGAACTGGAGCATCAGCCCAGCGGCAAGCTGAACCAGGCCACGGTGGAGCTGAAGGCTTATCCGCAAGCGCCGCCGGCGGACAAGGCGCTGTTCGGTTTCACCGGAGCGGTGGACGACAGCGCAGGCAACTACGCCACCGGGCTGAACGTCGAGTATTTTCTGCAGTTGCAGCCCTATAACTACAATTACGCGGAAAAAATAGATTTCGTCGGCGCCAGGCGGCCGGCCATTGATTTGCTGCAAGTGCCGGAGCTGAACAATCCCAGTTTCCGCCGCCGGGTGTCCTATGTGCCGGAATCCAGCTATGCGGCGCCGGACTGGGCGGATTACGCGGATAATCCGCGCGCGGCGATCCTGCGTTATCTGACCGGCGACGCCTTGCTCAAGCAAGTGCGGCTGGTGGTGTCCTACGCCATCATGCCCAGCGCTCAAAACGTGGTGAACAGCAGCCCGGAAGCCGCTGCGGCGGTTCTGTGCGGGGGCCTGCTTGATTACCAGGACAACGGCGACCACAGGCTGGCCGCGCCGGTGGTGGTGTTGAACCTCAATCGCTTCGGCAGTATGGAGAGCGAGGCGCCGTTGCAGGCGGTGGCGGGCTTGCTGCGCGGGGACATGACCCGCGACGAGGTGGTGGTGCTGACCGGCACGGACCCGAAAAACGCCAGCCGGCGGCAGGCTGCGCGGCAGGTGCATGAGGCGCGCCGCCGCTATATGGCTTCGCTGAACGCGGTGCAACGTTTCAGCTGGCTCAACTATCCCACTTCGACGGCGGCGGTGGAGGCCGCGGTCAACGCGATTGTCGGCAAACCCAACCAGGTTCTGTTCATCCAGTTGGGGCCGGTGCCGCAGCCCTTGTTCTACTACGCCCTGTTCAAGACCAATACCCTGTCCTTGTTCGAGGGCGCCAACAGCATGATGGCGGCGATCAATATGGGGCGTCCGTTCCTGGCCTTGCCGCGCAAGGGCCTGGGCGTGCAGCCGGCCTTGTACCCCAGCGTCAACCGAGGCCTGTTCAGCGCCTCGCCGCCGATCAATGAGCTGGCGGCCGCCGCCAACCAGCTCAATTTCTCGCTGGACAGCTGGCCCACCGGCAACCAGAGCGGCAACCCCTGCCGGCAACTCGGCGCCTTTATCCAAAGTCTGTGCGCCCAGACCGCGACGGACGATCCGATTCCGCGTTATTTCCGCGAGCTGAAGGCGTTCTACGCCACGTCCAGCGCAGACAAGCTCAATGTCGCCGTCGCCTATCTGATGAACGTTTTCCAGGCCGAGCACGCCTTGCAAGCCGCGGCCGCGCGGCGGGCGCGTCGCGCCGATGGCGAGGAGGGCGGCGACGAACCGGCCGAGAATCCGCTGAACGCGCTTTATCTGGAGCTTAAGGAAAAGCTGGGCGAGGACGGCGAGATCCAGCCGCCCAAGCGGCTGGACTTGGTGCCGGGCATCCTGGCTGGCGGCAATATCAACGAGGCGGTGCTGGCCCTGTTGCAGGGCTTCAGCGCCAGCCTGTGGCTGGAGGTGTCCCAGTTCAAGCACGAGGGCGAGGAAGACGACATCGCCTCCATCCGCTTGGAGGGCATGACCGGCATCTTCGCCAGTCTGCAAATCAGCAACCGCATCGCGGTGATCTTCGATGCGCCGGAACAGCAGTTGCGGATGAACCTGGAGCTATCCGCCGAGGGCACTTGGTCGCTGCCCGGCGTTCCCTGGATACAGATGAGCGGCCCCTTCCTGCGCCTGTCCAGCTCCGATGGCCAAATACCCGTCACCGCCGCGTTGGGCGGCCGCTATCAGCCGCTGGGCGCGGAGCTGCAATTGCTGGCGCCGTCGGCCGGCGAGCAGGCCTTGCTCACCGTCAAGTTCGACGCGCCCTATCCCGGCATTGACCGCGCCTTCCAGATGGCGGCGGCGGTCAACCTGGTGGCGGTGCTGCCGCCGCCGCTGAACGTGCTGGCGGACCTCGGCCTCAGCCAGCTGGACCTGTACTACCTCAGCAAAGAAGAGGACGCCTCCGCGCTCGGCTTCATCATCCGCTCCAACAGCGCCAAGCCGGTGCCGCTGGTCGGCAAAGTGGCCTTGAGCAACGTGGAGGCCCAAGTGGCGCTGATCGACCCGGTCAAAACGCGTCAGGTACGGGCCAGCGCCAACGGCAATTTCATCATTGGCAGCGGCGAGCAGGCCGGCGTGGTGGCGGTGGGCGTGCAATATCCGGATTGGCAGTTCCGCGGCACGCTGGAGTCCGGCGTGATCCGCATGGAGGACCTGCTGTCGCTGTTCCTGCCCGGCGTTGACCTGACCTTGCCGTCGTTGCCGGTGATAGACAGCTTCGTGTTCAACTACGCCCAGGCCGCCGACAATCTGCAAGTGTCGCTGAACCTTGTGTTCCAGCCGGCCTGGACTTTCGAGTTTTTCGGCAAGCCGCTGTTCAAGCTGGACAACGTCGGCTTCTCGGTCAGCCGCGCCAAGCTGGAAAACCAGGGCAATATCACCGCCAACACCACCTTGCTGCCGGACATGGCCCATCCCTTGGTGGTGGGCATAGGCGCGAGCTACGCCGGCGGCGGAGATTGGGCATTTTCCATCCAGCAGCAGGACGACACCGTTTTCAGCATTAATGAATTGCTGGAACAATATCTGGGCCGGGATTGGCGCACCGTTTTGTCGTTCCCGGACGTGAGCAAGCTGACGCTGCAACTGGACTGGGGCAAGCAGAAAGCCACTTCCTTTGAATTCAGCGCCGCCACCGCAAGCGCCTGGGTGCCGATTTCCGCCTTGCCCGACGTCAGCGTCACCGGCCGGCTGAAACTGGGCTATCTGGGCAAGAAGGCCGCCGAGCGGCTGGGGCTGGCTCCGCTGAACACCGAGGGCGACGATCCGCCGCAGGTGCCGGGCACCTATGGCGAGATCGGCGCCGACCTGACCCTGTGGAACATCAAGCTGGGGGTCAGTTATAACTTCGCTCCCGGCAAACAGGAATTGAGCTTGCGCTGGCTGACCCTGCTCGCCACCGTGACGACCGACAAACAGGGCGACACCGTCGCCACCTTCAAACTGGACAACAAGTCCATCGGCGAAATGGTGGAGACCTTCGTGTCTTGGGCCACCGGCGCCGAGTTCGGCCTGGCCGCGCCCTGGAACGTGCTCAACTCCTTCAGCCTGAGCGGCCTTGAGCTGGTGTACAACTTCAGCAAGAAACAGGTGGGCTTCAATATCGGCATCGGTCCGGTGGATTTCGGCTTCTTCACGCTCAAGGGCGTGGCGTTGAAATACGATCCGCAGGTCAAGGACGCCAAGGTGGAAATCACCGTGCAGGGCAGTTTCGTCTGGCAGTCCGGCGACGCGCTCAGCTGGGACCCCTCCAAGCCGGAAACCACGCCGGCGCCTCCGGGCGGCGGCAACAAATATCTGGACCTGCGCCTGCTGGCGCTGGGGCAGCACGTCACCGTGCCGGGCCTGGTGGAGGAGACCTCGGTGCAGGGCGTGATCGCCAAGCTGCGCAGCCTGGAAGTGCCTAACCCGCCGGAGGTGCCGGTGGGCGGCAAAGGGCAGCCGGTGTTCGCTCCCGACAACTCCTGGTTCATCGCCTTCGACTTCGGCGTGTTGAAAACCCAGAAAGACAAGGAAGCGCCGGCGGCCAAGGGCAGCCAGCAGTTGATCACCGCCCGCGAGGCGGCCGCGGCCGACGAGGAGGCCGACGAATACCTGCTGCACCTGTCCATGGTGTTCAACGACCCCACGCTGTACGCGTTGCGCGTGGCGCTGGCCGGGCCGATGGCCAAGATTTTCGCCGGCCTGGATTTCCAGATACTTTATCGCCAGGTATCGGAAACCGTGGGTTGCTATTCCGCCAATATCGCCTTGCCCAATCTGATGCGCAAATTCCAGATCGGGGTGGCCACGATCACCTTGCCGGAGTTCGGCATCAATCTGTACACCAACGGCGATTTCCAGGTGGACATCGGTTTCCCGTGGCGGCAGGACTTCGCCCGTTCCTTCACCATAGAGCTGATCGTGGCGCCGGGCATCCCGGTGCTGGGTTCGGCCGGTTTTTATTTCGGCAAGCTCAGCAGCGCCACCACCAATCTGGTGCCGGTATCGGAACGGGGGTGGTTCAATCCGGTGCTGGTGTTCGGCTTCGGCGCTCAACTTGGTCTGGGCAAATCCATAGAGCTGGGGATTTTGCGCGCCGGGTTCAGCCTGACGGTGTTCGGCGTGATCGAAGGCGTGCTGGCGCGCTGGCTGCCTTACCGCGAGGCCACGCCCAGCCAGGGCCGCGACCAATTGCAGGACGGCTATTATTTCTCGCTGATCGGCACCGCCGGGGTGCAGGGCCGCCTGTACGGCAGCATAGACTTCGCCATCATCCGCGCCGACGTCAATATCGCCATCAAGATCTACGTGCGGCTCAGCTACATCGCCTATCAGGACATCCCCATCAGCGCCAATGCCTCGGTGGAGGTCAGCGTAGACGTCAAGATCAATCTGGGTCTGTTCACCATCACCATAGGCCTGTCGTTCTCGGCCTCGGTGCAAGCCACTTTTGTGCTGAAAAACCCGGCCGGCAACAATCCGCCCTGGGGCCGCACCTTGCCTGGCAACGGCATGCGGACGCTGGCCTTGGCCGGCGGCTTGCCCGCGCGTCATGCGGCGGCTGAACTGGAAGCGCGCCGGCTGCGCCGCGCGCTGGGGCAGAGCGGCGGAGCCGGCCCGCGGCTGGCCGCCAACGCCGCCGGCTATCAGCCGGCCTGGGGCAATCTGCAAGCGGGGCAGCTCTTGCAACTGACGGGTTGGACCGTGCCGGTGCTGACCGTGGCAGGCGATCAGGCCAAGACCGCGGCCGAGCAATTGCCATGCTATGTGGCGGCTTTCTTCCTCGCCACGCCGGAGCCGGTCAAGGCCGGCGGCGCCTTGGCGGCCGCCCGCAACGGCGGCTCCGAGCAAGGCCGGCTGGCGCATGCCGCGCTGGCGCGTGCGCGCCGGCGCCCGGCGCTGAACGCCCGGTTGGCCGCCAATGGCGGCGAGGACGGTTTTGAAGACCTGGCCGTGCGGGTGCTGCAATGGGTATTGGCCGCCGGCATGAGCGGCGCGATGAGCCCGGACCAGCTCAACCAGCAAGTGGTCAGCGCCGATTTCCTGAACCAGGCGCTGCAGTACTTTTCCAATCCGGATCAACCGCTGCCGATTCCGGCCGATCAGGTGGAGGCCTTCCTGGCGCGGCAGGCGACGATCTGCTTCGCCGCCACGGCGGCGGCCAACGCCCACGGCGTGTTCTTCCCGGCGCCTCCCGGCGTGCGCCTGAACGTGCCGAGTTATGCCGGCGCGCCCGGCTACGATTATGTGTTCGGCCAATACAACAGCAGCCAGACCGACTATCTGCTGTTGCTGCGCCAGTATTTCCAGCAACTGCAGGTACAAGTGGAGGGCGGCGGCGCGCCGACGGCCGGTGCCGTCCGGATGCAGTCCGGCACCGGCGCCTCCATCGCCAGCTACATCTTTGGCGACTACTTCTGCCTGCTGGCGCGCCAGGCCTTGCAGGCGCTGCGCGATGGCCTGGGCAACTTCAAGCTGGTGATTCAGCCGGCGCAGACGGTGGCGGAGATCGTCGACTGGGTCAACGCCACCGGCCAACTGTCCGGCGACGACGCTTTCAGCGCCGGACAACTGTTCGTCGCCAACCAGGAGCATCCGCTGGCGGCGGGAGCCCGGCCGTTGACGGTGGAGGGCATGCGCTGGCAAACCCCGGGAGGCCTCAGTTTCGAACAAGTAGCCGCGCAGTCCTTGTTTGGCGGCGGCTTCAACGGCGAGCAACTGGCGCGGGCCAACGCCGACGAGGCGCGCATCCTGGCCGCCAATCAACGCATCGTGTTGGGCGACAAGGTCTACCTGACCCAGGACGGCGATTCGCTGACCGGCATTGCCGCCGGGCTGGGCGTATCGCTGGACGCGCTATTGCAAGGCAGCGACGTGCTGCGGCGCGCGGACCTGTTGTCGTCGCTGGCGATACTGGCGTTGCCGGCCTTCTCGCAGCCGGTGGCCGCTGGAGACACTCTGGCCGGCATTTCCGCGCGCTTGGGCGTGAGCCTTGATCTGCTGGCCGGCGCCAACGGCGCGGCCGCCGGTTTGTTCGATCATGACAGCGATCCCAATCTGAACATCCCGGAACTGGCGCAGTTCCAGGTGGGCGAGTTGATCGACGAAGCGCTGCGCACGCTGGCGTTCCAGAACCTGGGCGCGATGGCTTCGCGTTACTACCTCAACGGTTTGCGGCTGCCCACCGCCGGCCTGACGGCGAAATCGCCCGGCTTGTTCGTCAAGCCCAACGGCCAGGGCGGCTACGACTACCCGGCGCAGCTGGGTCTGTTCGCGTTGACTGGGCAGGCCTTCCCGCTGCCTGCGCTGCAAGACCCGGCGCAGGGGGCGAAGTTCAGCTTCACGCTGAGCCGCGGCGCTGCCGAAACCTGGCTCAGCCTGGGCGCGCCGGGCAGCGCCAGCGCCAGTTTCGAAGTGAGCCAGGACGATTACCTGCGCTATGTGAAAGTGCGCGCCACAGCCACCGGGCAGCCTTTGCGCACGGATACGCGGGCGATCCGGCCCTTGCTGGACGCCGAGGCCCAGGCCTCGCGCTTCCCGCTGTCCAGCTCCCAGCCCTGGCAGTGCGCGGCGCCGGTGGCGCTGCCGCGCCAGGCCCGCGCGCCGGAGGTGGCCGAACCGCGTTTGTGGAGCCTGCCGGACTCGCTGATCAACACCCCGCTGGAGCAAGGCGTGTTGCCGCGTTTCGCGCCGCAGCTGGCTCGCACCGACGCCGCCACCGGCAGCGTCAGCGAGCAGCCCTTGCTCAATTACGGCTTTGGCATGCTGATCCCCTTCGGCGTGCGTCGCACTCAGCCGCTGGCGAACAATCCCAGCAGCCATCGGCTGTATGAAATCATCGGCGCGCCGGACAAGGAAATCGTGTTGCTGGAGCGCGTGCTCAGCCAATTGCAGGGGCCGGGCGCGGGCTTGAGCCAACTGCTGGTGCTGTACCGGCCGGCTGCCACCGGCAGCGAGGTGGCCGGTTGGCAGATGGAAAACCCGGCCGCCAGCCTGGCCGGCATCGCCAAGGTCAATCTGTCCACCGAGACCCGTCCTCCGGCGCAGAACGGCTTGCGCGCGCTGGCGCTCACCGAGAACGCCTTTCCCAATCTGATCGGCGCGCCGGACGATTTTCTGCGGCTGTTGTGGGAAGCCAGCATCACCCGCCAGGGGGGCTTTTTCCTCAGCTACAGCCAGGGCTTGCAAGCCGGCGGCACGCTGTCCGGTTTGCCGGACCATGTGTTCAACGACAGCGGCGAAGCCGAACTGGCGGTGCTGGCGCTGTTCGCCGCGGACGAGGGCGAAGGGCAGGCGGTGGGCAACTGGATGAACGTGCTGGCCACCAATGAGTCCTTCGACGCCAGCGCCGCGGCGCTGGTGGCGACCGCGGTGCTGCGGCGGGAACAGACCGCGCCGTTGGCTGACGCGGCCACGCTGGACGGCGTCGCCGCCGGCTATTACAGCCGGGTCGATAGTCTGGCCCGGCTTAACGCCGGGCGGCCGTTGCGCGACGGCGCCGTGTTGCGAGTGCATGGCGGCGTTTATCAAGTCGCGCCGACTGGCGCGGCCCCTGGCGGGGACCTGGCGCGCATCGCCGAGCATTTCTTCACCACCGAAGACGCGATCAAGCAGGCCAACCCGTATCGCGCCAGCTGGAGCGGCCCGTTGGTCAGCTATACCGCTTTGCGTCTGCCCGAGGTCGATGTGGCCGTGGGCCGGCGCTACGCCAACGGCGCTGTGTTCTCCACGCTGGACGATGTCTCGGCCTATTTCCAGGCGCCCTTGGCCGGCCTGGCCGCAGCCAATGCGCGCACGCCCGGCCTGTTCCCGGCCCAAACCGCGCTGGAGGTCGAGTTGGGGCCGTTCGATGTGTCGGCCACGACTCAGGCCGGCGTGGCCGGCATCGAACTGGAGCGCAAGGCCGCCCCGCCCGTGCCGGACAGGGCCGACGGCGCCGATTGGGGCTGGATCTATCTGGCCAATCTGTTCAATTTGCTCGGCTACCGCAACAGCCTGACCGACGATTTCAAAGAGAGCAATTTCGGCGTGGCCACCGGTCCGGGCAATATCGACGGCAACGGCCCTGCCGACAAAGTGCGCGCGCCGCGCGCCGCGAACGAGGACGAACCGTGGCGTTATGTACGCACCGTGCCGTATCCCGGTTTGTACCGGCATCCGCCGGTGCAGCGCCAGGCCTCGCCTGCGGTGAGCGGCAGCCCATACCTGGGCGTGGGCGGTTTGTTGCAAATTGAACTGGCCTGGCTGGATTTGTTCGGCAACCGCATCCTCAGCGACCTGGACGCGCCGCCGGCCGAGGCGCGCGTATACAACTTCCCGCCGCAGCTGACCGGCTATACCGACAGCGTGTTGGGCATCGGTCAATGGCCGTCTGTGGCCAACGACTACCTGTTCGCCACCTTGCAAGACGGCAAGGCGGGGCTCAAGGTGTCGCTGGCCTTTGACCAGCAGCCTTATTTGGACGCGGCCAAGGCGCTGGACGCCGGCGGTCGGCAGCGCATCGAACAGGCCATCGCCATCTACGCCAAGGTCTTGTATCAGTTGCAAGACCCCAACGGCCTCGGCATCGAGCTGAGCAGCAGCGTCTGCCCGGAGGCCGCGCTGTTGGAGCCCTCGCAGCAGGCTGCGCTGGTCAATTGGGCGGTGGACATCTACGCCTGGCTCAACAGCTTGCTGCCCAACAGCAGCGGCAGCCATCAAGAGCGAGCCGCCGGCTTCCAGCCGCTGTTGGAGTTGAGCGCCCCGCTGCAGGCTGGCCAGGTCAACGACGACCAGATCTTCCGCTTGGACGCCAGCCTGACCTTGAGCCGCAAACCGCAGTTGGTCAGCGGCGCGCTGGCGGCGGTGTCCGGCGTGGCCGAGGCGGGCACGCTGTTGTCGCCGTCCACCGGCCCGCTGCAAGGCGACCAGGCCGCGGCGAGCGCCCAGCGCGATCTCAAGCAGTTTGCTGCCCGCTTCGAGCAAGCGCTGTCCACTCCGCAGGGGCCGCGTTACCAAGTGGCCACCGGCAGCGATCGCAACGCCTTCACCGGCGGCTCCGGCATGACCTTGTGGGCGGTGCAGTTGGGACGGGACGCCGCGCAGGGCATCTCCTACCGTCTGCTCAATCCGGGCCAACCCAAGCAGTTCGCGCCCAGGCCGGTATCCAATCAATTGGCGTCCAAGCTGGACGCGGCCATCATTCCCTACCGCACGGGCAAGGTGATCAGCCTGCAGGACCCGGCCGAGCCGCGCGCTTTCACCGACGTGGATCTGGATCAATGGCTGCAATCCTCGTTGGCTCGCATTGACCAATTGCTGTCGCCGGCCTATGTCGCGCCGGCGCAGATCTTGCGCAGCCTGACCGGCAACAACGCGATGCAGGGACTGCTGGACGCGAAAGAAGCGCTGGCCCAAGCCTTGAAGAGCGCGATGATTCCGGTGTTCCGCGACGAGAGCGCGGACCAGAGGGAACTGGACGCGATCCGCGAAGCCTTCTTCCAGAGGATGCTGGGCACGCTGAGCGAGTTCTACGCGGTGCGCGCCGGTCTGCAGTTCCAGGCCGAGGTCAATGCCGCGATCCAGCCCTCGGGCGCGGAACTGACGCCGCGGCTATACGGCAATATTGTGAGCCAGCCGGGCGGCAGCGGCATCATGGGCCGCGGCAACCTGTCTCTGACCGCGCCCAAGCTGGGATTGAAGCTGGCCGGCGACGGCGGCGGCAATACTCGCCTGCTGAGCTTCCTGCTCTCCAGCGCGGGCCTGGAGGCCAAGAAAGTGGACCTGGACCTGGTGTTCGAAGGACAGAACATTGAACACCAGATCGGCGCGCTGGCCGGCATCCGCGGCTACCAGCCGTCGTCCTGGCTCAGTTTCGTGGCGGACACCGCCGGCGAGAGCTGGCCGCTGCGCCAGACGTTGGGCGCTTTCAGCACCCCCATCGTGCTACGCGCCTTCCCGGAAACGCCGACCCTGACCCTGCAGGAGGCGGCGGCCAACGCCGACATCGCTTGCCCGTGCCGTCTGCCTGCGGATGAAGTCATGGCGGCGCGGCTTACGGCCGCCGGGGACCCGGCTTGCAGCCGGCCCGGCGACTACAATCCGCTGGCCGCGCTGAGTCGTTGGAATTATCGGCTGCGCTATGCGCTGCAACGCCATTTCGAGCAAGACGCGATCAACGGCCTGATTGATTTCAATCTGGGCGGACAATCCGGTTTGAGGGCGATGGCGCTCAGCCGGGACCTGTTCGACAACCTGGCGGAAATGACCCAGGTCTTTCCCAAGGTGGTGGAGGATCTGAACCGCTTCTTGCTGCCGCTGGACATCAACAGCAAGGACCCGGCTCAGATCCAGAACGCCGAGGCGGCGCTGCTGTCCGCCGGCGAGATGGTGCAGTGGCTGGCGGACAGCGCCGGCGGCGGGGGCTTGTTGCAAGCGAACAGCCGGCTGCTGGCGCAGGCGGAACCGATACGCTTCGTCATTGAGGAGGACGCGGTGGAGCGCGTCAACCCGGATGGAGGCAAGGTGAGCGCGTTGCGAGTGACGCTGACGCTGGCGCAGCCGCTGCCCGAGCGCGCCGGCCAACCTTTCGTGCAGGTGGAGCCGGAGCGATACGAGTGCGAGCCGGAGGAGGGAGAAGGCCTGAGCCGTTCCTTCACTTATCTTGATCGGAGCACCGGCGCCTATCTGGCCGCGTCCGAAGGCAAGGGCATCGCCGCGCGCATGGTGGTATTGCCGGACCTGGATATCCTGGAGCGGCAGGACGCCAACGCTCAGGTCTTCCTGCGGCGCAACGAGGAGTTGGTGCCGGGCAAGCCGACGGCGGAGCCGTTCGTCTATCAGACGCCGACGGTGTCCCTGTCCGCGCCGCTGCGTCCCACCGTGGATTCGGATCAGCCGGTGAACATGGCTGTCATCTACGCCCAGGGCGCGGACCAGCCGGTGAGCCGGTCGCTGGAGTGCCAGCTTAGCTTGTTCTATCAGGCTTTGTTCGGCCATGCAGGCAGCGACAGCGCCATCCTCAGCCTGACGGTGTATTACGAGTACCGGCTGAACGATGCGTTGAGCAAGGTGCGCTTGCCGGTCTACCTGATGCCGCCTACCGAGGTGGCCTTGCAAGAGGGCGGCGGCGGTCTGCCGCTGGCCGACGTCGTTGTCCAGCAAGCCCGGGGCTGCGTGGACTGGTTCGCCGCGCATGAACCGGAGCAAAAAGGAGGCAGCTTGTGGTTCGACCTGACCGTCAGCTCCAATTTGACTGAACAAGCTCAGCCCTTGTTGCGCTTGCGCAATGTGTTCCTGGAACTCACCAGAATCGAGCCGCCCATGGTTTGATCAACCGCCCAGGCTCCGCCGCGCGCCGGAGGGCGGCCTCCCTCTGGCGCAAGACCCGCTCCCTCGCCGCTGCGAGGGAGCGTAACGGTTATTTGCTTAGACATAAGGATTCCGTCTTTGCTGATAGCCAATCGGTATAATGACCGTTCCCCGTTGGAGAACGCGTCGTGTACAAGCATCTGGAAGATTTCGTCGGCCACACCCCGCTGGTCAGACTCAAGCGCCTGCCCGGCGTCACCAGCAACACCGTGCTGGTCAAGCTGGAAGGCAACAACCCGGCGGGCTCGGTCAAGGACCGGCCGGCCCTGTCCATGATTCGTCGCGCCGAAGAACGCGGCGAGATCAAGCCGGGCGATACTCTGATCGAACCCACCAGCGGCAATACCGGCATTGCGCTGGCGATGGCGGCGGCGATGATGGGGTACAAGATGATCCTCATCATGCCGGAGAATTCCAGCGCCGAGCGGGTGCAGGCGATGCGCGCCTACGGCGCGGAAGTGGTCCTGACGCCCAAGGAGGCGTCGATGCCGGGTTCCATCGACCTGGCGCGCAAGATGGAAGCCGCCGGCCAGGGCCGCATCCTGGACCAGTTCTCCAACCCGGACAATCCGCTGGCCCATTATGAAAGCACCGGGCCGGAAATCTGGCAGGACACCCGGGGCGGCATCACTCACTTCGTGTCCAGCATGGGCACCACCGGCACCATCATGGGCACCGGCCGCTATCTGAAGCGGCAAAACCCGGCCATCCAGATTGTGGGCGTGCATCCGGAGCCAGGCAGTCAGATTGCCGGCATCCGTAAATGGGAAGACCCCTACGTGCCCAAGATCTGCGATTTCTCGCAGCTGGACGATTTGCAGCATGTCAGCCAGCAGGAGGCGGAGGATATGGCGCGGCTGCTGGCGCGCGAGGAGGGTATTCTGGCCGGGCCTTCGTCCGGCGGCGCGCTGGCGGTGGCCTTGCGCTTGTCGAGCCAGCTGGAAAACGCGGTCATTGTCTCCATCATCTGCGACCGCGGCGATCGCTACCTGTCCACCGGCCTGTTCGGCTGAGAGTCCGTTCAAAGTCCGCTGGGCGTCGGTAGGCGGCCAGGACGGACGGCGCGCCGGAAAACGCAGTGTTCGCGTTTTGGCGCTGGCGCCGGGCGCCGCATGTCTTTAGCATCTGAGATCCTATGTTCCCGTCCCGGAGGCCCTTATGCTGCTGCATGTCGATTCCCGTTTCCTCAGCCCCTACGCCTTGTCCGCCTTCGTCGCCTTGAAAGAAAAAAGGCTGACCTTCGAACTAGCGACCTTGAGCCTTGCCGCGCAAGCCAATCTGGCCCCGGCCTATCAACGTCAATCGCTGACCGCCCGCGTGCCCATGCTGGAGGACGGCGAGTTTCAACTCAGCGAATCCTCTGCCATCGCGGAGTATCTTGAAGACACTTACCCCGAGCGTCCCCGGCTTTATCCGCGGGAACTGCGTCAACGCGCCCGCGCGCGCCAATTGCAAGCCTGGCTGCGCAGCGACCTGATGGCCTTGCGGGAGGACCGCAACACCGAGGTCGTGTTTCTGCGGCCGGCGGCCGGCACCCTGGCGCCGGAAGCGCGCCAGGCGGCCAACAAGCTGATCGCGGCGGCGGAGCAATTGCTGCCGGCCGGCGACGGCGATTTGTTCGGCGCCTGGTGTCTGGCCGACACCGATCTGGCGTTGATGTTGAAGCGGCTGCAATACGACGACATCTTGCCGCCGCGCTTGGCCGCCTATGTCGAACGTCAGTGGCAACGGCCTGCGGTGCTGGACTGGCTGGAGTTGGGACGGCGGGCGGCATTGGTTTGAAAGGCCGGGCGCGCGCCGGCTCCCGCCGTCTCAGCACCTGTTGACGATCTGCTGCGCGTCGGCGGTAAGGCGTTGAAACCCGCTTCGAAATGCTCATGTACCACGCGTACATTCCGCTTTCTCAGCCGCTTTCGCCTTGCCTCGCCCTTGTTCGCGAGATCGTAAACACGTTCTCAGCGATGCACGTCGTGGGTGACGAAGGGCCGGTCCGGCGACGGCATCTCCAGCCAATCCGGGTGGCTCAGCGTGCGGCAGATGTCCTGGTAGCCGCTGGCCCAGTGCGCGCGCATGGTCTGGGCGCCGAACTGATAATCCTTGTGGTGGTCCTCGTACTCCTTGTCCTGGTAGATCAGGTGGATCACCTTCAGCAGCCGGCCGCAGGCCAGCTCATGGGCGCGACGGTAAGCCGGGTGCTCGCGCTGCGCTTCCGGCACCAGCTCCATCAACTGCCGCAGCAAGCCGCGGTAGTTCTGCTCCCGCTTCATCGTATCGGTGATTTGGCGGGTGCGGCTGGAGTACTGGATGTCCTTCTGCCGCATGGCGATCGCCTTCATGTCCGTGGGCGGCTTTCCCTTGGCGCTCCACAGGTCCACCTGGAACACCAAGGAGTTCTTGCGGGGTTCGGTGCTCAGTATCTGCTTCAGTGGCGTATTGGACACCAGGCCGCCGTCCCAGTAGTACTCGCCGTCTATCTCCACCGCCGGGAAACCGGGAGGCAGCGCGCCGGAGGCCATGAAATGCTCGGGGTGCAGACGTTGACGGGTGTTGTCGAAATAGACGAAGTTGCCGCTGCGTAGATTGACCGCGCCCACCGATACCCGCATCTGATCGCTGTCGTTGATGCGGTCGAAATCAGCGAAGCGCTCCAGCGTGCTTTTCAGCGGCGCGGTGTCGTAGAAACTGCAGTTGGCGGGAGAGGGCGCGCCGGCCGGCCAGGGAGAGCGCGGCAGGAAGAAACCGTTCTGACCCTCGGTCAGCGCGCGCCAGGCTTCCCAGCTTGCCATCAGCCCGTTGAGGCTCGCCGGCCAGTGGTGGGTGTCCAGTTGGCTGAACGGGCTGGGCGGCAGAAACGGCGGCCGGCAGATGGTGTCCCAGAAGGCGCGCAGTTGCTCCACCCGCCGTTCCGGCGGATTGCCGGCGATGATGGCGGCGTTGAGCGCGCCTATGGAGATGCCGGCCACCCAGTTAGGATGCAGGTCGGCTTCGGCCAGGCCTTGATAGACGCCGGGCTGGTAGGAGCCCAGCGCGCCGCCGCCCTGAAGCACCAGCGCCAGCACCTGGTAGCGATGCCCGGGCGGCAGGCTGCGGCTTTGGTACAGGCCGCCGGCCTGAGGGCAGGCCGGATTGTGCGGCGGCGTCATTGCATATACCAGCCGTGGCTGACGATGACGGATTGACCGGTCAGCGCCGCGCTGGGGAAGGCGGCCAGAAACAGCGCGGTTTGGGCCACGTCGTCCACCGTGGTGAATACGCCGTCCACGGTATTGCCCAGCATTACGCGCTTGACCACTTCCTCCTCGCTGATGCCCAGTTCTTTGGCCTGCTCCGGAATCTGTTTCTCCACCAACGGCGTGCGCACGAAGCCGGGGCAGATCACGTGGGCGCGCACATTGTATTCCGCGCCTTCCTTGGCCAGCACCCGGCACAAGCCCAGCAAGGCATGCTTGGCGGTGACGTAGGCGGATTTGAGTTTGGACGCCTCGTGAGAGTGGACCGACCCCATATAGATCACCGTGCCGCCGCGCTTGTCTTTGTACATATGCGGCAGCGCGGCCTTGGTGGTGAGAAAAGCGCCGTCCACGTGGATGGCCTGCATTTTCTTCCAGTCGGAAAACTTGTAGTCCACCAGCGGGTTGACGATCTGGATGCCGGCGTTGGAAATCAGGATGTCCAGCCCGCCCAGCGCGTCCACCGCCGCTTGGGTGCCGGCGTTGACGGATTCCTCGTTGGTCACATCCATCGACACGCCCACCGCCTTGCCGCCGGCGGCTTTGATCTCCTCCGCCGTTGCCTGCGCGGCGGCCAGATTGATGTCGGCGATAGCCACCGCCGCGCCGGCCCGAGCGTAGGTTTCCGCAATGGCTTTGCCTATGCCGCTGGCCGCGCCGGTGATCAAGGCCACTTTGCCGTTCAATTGCATGCTGCTCTCCTTGTTGTGGTGAGTTGTCGCGTGGGGACGGGCCGCGAAGCGGCTCTTAAACGTGTTTACGATCTCGCGAGACAAGGCGAAAACGGCTAAAAAGCGAAATGGTCAAGCGGTACATGACCCTTTCTAAGGGATTTTCAACGCCGTATCGCCGCCGCGCAGCAGATCGTAAATAGGTTCTTAGAGCCTGTTCAAAGTCTCGCGAGCAAGAGCGAGACAAGGCGAAAACGAGCGAAAAAGCGGAATGTACACGTGGTACATGAGCATTTTGAGCTTGTTTTTAACGCCGTATCGCCGATGCGCAGCAGACATTGGACAGGTTCTTAGTTGAGGTAATCGAATTCCACTTCACCCAGGCCCAGGGTCAGGTCGGCGATGATATGGCGCGCTTCCACGATCTCCAGCACCGGCAGTTCCGCCACCGGCGCCAGCGCGTGCGGGAACAGCGCCAGCGCCGCAGGCCCGCTCCAGGCGCCGTGAACGGTTACGTCTTTCAAGTAGAAGCGCACCAGTTCGCAAATGCGGGCGCTGCCGTCCACGTGCGGAATGATCTTCAGCAGGAAGTTGGGGGTGTTGACCATGGAGCGCTGCAGCGCGCTGGCGTCCAGCGTCTGGTGCTTATAGCCCATGGTGGCGGTGGCCACCCGAACCGGGCCGTAGTCCAGTTCGCCCACCAGGGTGTCGGTGCGCACTTGCAGCCGCGGGCAGGCCAGCTTCTTGGGAAAGCCCCACAGCTCGCGGCCGCCGGCGATGGGCGGGTGGTCGTTCAGATACATCGCATGGGTGTAGTTGCCGGCCACGCCGCCCAGCAGCACGGGGATCACCTGGCCGCTTTCGGTGTAGTCGCCGAAGCCGGTGGAGTCCGGCATGCGGATGAATTCGAAATTCACCAGGTCCGAGGCCGGCTGCAGCGGCTCCGGCACCACCTCGCGCAGTTTGGCCGGATCGGTGCGGTAGGTGATGATGAAGAATTCGCGGTTGGTGAAGCGGTAGGGGCCGCGGGGGAAGGCGGGGTTGGTTAGCGGCATGGCGAAGGCCTGCTCGCGGATGGCGTCGATGTTCATACGTGCTGCGCTCCCTGGGTGGCAAAAGGTCGCACCCGTGGGGAGCGGCCGCTGCTGCGATAGGAGCCCGCCGGGAAAAATCGGCGCGGCGGGCAGGCGTGCATCTGGCGTCGATGGTACAGCTAAAGAGCCCGATAGCGGTAGCTTGGTTCCATGTCACCTGTCCGTTAGGATGGATTGGCGCGGGAGGCCGACCTAAGAACCTGTTCAAAGCCCGCCGCGCGCCGCGAGGTTGTGACCTCGCGGGCGAGGCCTTTTCTGCCGCAACGCCCGACCTTGCTCGCTAGACTTTCAACAAGCTCGATAGAGCCGCCGTGCTATGCTGTCGCGGTTGCGGCGAATGAAGCCGCGGCCCGCCTCCGTGCCGGCGGAATCGGCACCTGTGTTTTGGATATACCGTATGAGCAAAAGCATCATTTCCGACATGGATGGAGTGATCTATCGGGGCAAGCAACTGATTCCGGGCGCGCGCGATTTCGTCAACCGCCTGACGCAGGCCGGCACGCCTTTTCTGTTCCTGACCAATAACGCGGAACAGACACCGCTGGACCTGAGGCTGAAGCTGGAGAGCCTGGGCATCAACGGGGTGACGGAGGACAACTTCATCACCAGCGCGATGGCCACGGCGATGTTCCTGCGCAGCCAGACGCGCAAAGCGATGCCCACTGCCTACGTGGTGGGAGGCGCGGGTCTGATCAACGAGTTGTACAACGTTGGTTTTTCCATTTCCGAATCCCGCCCGGATTACGTGGTGGTGGCGAAGTCCCAGACCTTCAGCTTCGAGCAGATCAAGAAGGCGGTGCGCTTCATCGACCAGGGCGCCAAATTCATCGGCACCAACCCGGACATGATCGACCCGATAGAGGGCGGCGGCTACGAGCCGGCCGCCGGCACGCTGCTGGCCGCCATCGAGGCCGCCACCGGCAAGAAGCCTTACATCGTGGGCAAGCCCAATTCGCTGATGATGATGCTGGCCACCCGCAAGCTGGGCGTGCATCCCGAAGAGGCGGTGATGATAGGCGACCGCATGGACACCGATATCGTCGGCGGCATTGAAGCCGGCATGGGCACCGCGCTGGTGTTGTCCGGGGTGTCGTCTCGCGAGTCCATGGAGCAGTTCCCCTATCAGCCGGACTATGTGTTCGAGAGCGTGGCGGAGATTGATCCGCAAGCTTTGTAAAGTTAGGCCGCAGGCGAAAACAGGGCCGTTCCAGCTGGAACGGCCCTGTTGTTTGAGTTCTCCGTTGGGTTCGGCGCCGCGCGCGCTTAGCGTGGTTCTGTCTGCGCTTGGGCGGCGGCTTCCCGCAGCTTGTCTTTCTTGCTCTTGCGTTTGCCCTTGACGCCGCCGTTGTCGGTCGTCGTATTCGAGACCGTGGCGGGGTTGACGGCAACGGGCTCGAAGCCGGCGATCCGCTCGCGCGGCAGCCGCAAGCGCTGGCGTTTTTCTATCAATTGGAAATGCGCGGCGCAGTCGGCGCTGATGAAGCTGACGGCTTCGCCGCTGGCGCCGGCGCGGCCGGTGCGGCCGATGCGGTGGGTGTAGTCCACCGGCGAGCGCGGCAGGTCGTAGTTGATCACCACCGGCAGGCGGGCGATGTCGATGCCGCGCGCGGCCACGTCGGTGGCCACCAGCACTTGCAGACGGCCGGACTTGAGATCGGCCAGCACTTGGCCGCGTTGTCCCTGGCTGCAGTCCCCATGCAGCGCGGCGGCGCGGATGCCGGCGGCCTCCAGTTTGCCGGCCACCCGGTCGGCGCTGTGCCGGCTGGCCACGAAGACCAGCGCCCGTTCCCAGCCATGGGTTTGCAGCAGATGGCGCAGCAGCATGGTGCGCCGGCCGGCGTCCACTTCGATGGCGCGCTGGCGGATGTCCGGCGCGGCGGTGTCGTCGGGCGCGATGTCGATGCGCTGCGGCTGGTTTAGCAGTCGTTCCGCCAGCGCGCGCACGGCGGGCGGGAAGGTGGCGGAAAACAGCAGGTTCTGCCGGTAGGGCGGCAGTTGCTCCAGCACGCCGGCCAGCTCGTCGGCAAAGCCGAGATCGAGCAGGCGATCGGCCTCGTCCAGCACCAGGGTGTCGACGGAGGAAAGCCGCAGCGCCTTATGCGCCAGCAAGTCCAGCAGCCGGCCGGGCGTGGCCGCCACGATGTCGGCGCCGCCGCGCAGGGCCATCATTTGCGGGTTGATGGAAACGCCGCCGAAGACCACGGCGATCTTGGGCCGGCGCGGCAGGCCCTGCGACAGTTGGCGCAGGACGTCGCCCACTTGCGCCGCCAGCTCTCGCGTGGGGAGCAGGATCAGCGTTTGCGCCTGGCGCGGCGAGGCCTGGCGGCCCGCCAGCCATTGCTGCAACAGCGGCAGGCAGTAAGCCGCGGTTTTGCCGGAGCCGGTTTGCGCGGTGGCCAGCACGTCGTGGCCTTGCAGAATGGCGGGGACGGCGGCGAGCTGAACGGCGGTGGGGGCCGGATAGCCTTGATCGCTTGCGGCCTGGGCCAGGGCGGGCGACAGGCCCAGTGAGGTGAATGGCATGGGTGGCGTTGACGGCGATGGTGCTTGAAGCGGCAGGAGTATCGGCGCTGACCGCGGCCGGGTCAAACGGGGCGTGGCGTCGCCGCAACGCGCGTGGCGCAGCGGGAAGTTCCGTTTGCGAGTACTATCTGGGCTCGCTATCAAGTTAAAGTCATACGCACATGCAAACAGAAGTCAAAGAGAAACCCCGCTACGCCCTGGTGGCCTCGGTCCAGTTGCCCGATGTCAGCGATGTCGAGTTCGAGGCCTCGCTCACCGAACTGAGCGAACTGGCCAAGACCCTGGGCTTCCAAGTGGTGCGGACCTTTGTGCAAAAGCGTAACAGCTTCGACCGCACCGCTTATATGGGGGTGGGCAAGCTGGAGGAAATCAGCCAGTTCGTCAACCGCGGCCTTCGCAACGACGAGCTGGAAGACGCGCCGCCGGTGCTGGATGCTGGCACGGTGGAGATCGACGCCTTGCTGGTGGACCACGAGATCTCGCCGTCGCAGGCGCGCAATCTGGAGTTGGCGGTCGGTTGCGAAGTGATGGACCGCACCATGGTCATCCTGGAGATATTCCACCGCAACGCCCGCTCGCGCGCGGCGCGCGCCCAAGTGGAAATCGCCCGTCTCGGCTATATGGCGCCGCGCTTGCGCGAGGCGGCCAAGCTGGCCGGTCCGCAAGGCCGGCAGCGCAGCGGCATGGGCGGGCGCGGTGCCGGCGAATCGCATACCGAGCTGGACCGGCGCAAGGTGCGCGACCGCATCGCCGAACTGCAACGCGAAATCGTCGCGATGGAACTGGAACGCAAGACCCAGCGCGCGCGCCGGCTGGAGCGTCAGGGCCAGGGCCTGGGCGGGGTATCCTTGGTGGGTTATACCAACGCCGGCAAGTCCACGCTGATGCGAGCCTTGACCGGCAGCGAGGTGCTGGTGGCCAATAAATTGTTCGCCACCCTCGACACCACGGTGCGCGCCATCTACCCGGAAAGCGTGCCGCGGGTGCTGGTCAGCGATACCGTGGGTTTCATCAAGAACCTGCCTCACGGATTGGTGGCTTCGTTCAAATCCACCTTGGAAGAGGCGCTGGACGCCGCTTTGCTGTTGCATGTGATCGACGCCAGCGATCCAGGTTTCCAGCGTCAGCTGGAGGTCACCGACGAGGTGCTGGGAGAAATCGGCGCCGACGAGGTGCCGCGCATCCGGGTGTTCAACAAGATCGACCATGTCGGCGACGAGGCGGCGCAGGCCGCCTGGACGGCCGAGCTGCGGCAGCGCTACCCGGACTGCGTGGTGATGAGCGCGCGCCGGCCCGAGGAAGTGGCTCAATTGCGCGCCCTCATCGTCGCCTTCTTCCAGCGCGATCTGGAGGAGGGCGAGCTGCTGTTGCCGTGGTCGGCGCAGCAGTTGCGCGGCGACATCTACAGCCACTGCCAAGTGCTGGAAGAGCGCGCGGACGAAGAGGGCAGCTGGTTCCGCGTGCGCGGCGAGCCGGAGAAGCTGCGCAGCCTGCGCGAGCAGTTGAACCCAGGCTCGCAGGGGCGGGAAAAGGAATACTGGGAAGTCTGAACCAGGGCGCACCGGGCCTGGGCTTTTTCATTTCACGCGAGCGAGAGGCGGATGTGGGGATTGTCGAAGTCGAACTGCCGTTCCGGCAAAACCCGCAATGCCATGTCGTGACCCTGCATCAGCGGGATCAGGCCATGGCGGTGTTCGATTGTTGGGATGACGATGCCGACATCGCGCCGGGCGTGTTGGGCTGCGTGCGTTTCTACGGGGTGCTCGCTGTCAAGGTTGAGCGCCACAGCGCGCGGCTGATCCCGGACGAGCTGGAATTCGGCTCGTCCCTCTACCAAGTGCTGGAGTCGGATTGGCTGCACGCGCACTTGCAAGCGGTGCGGGCGTGGACGCATGACGACCATGGTGCCGACCGTTATCGCCATTATCTGGTGAACAGCCACGATCACCAGCTGGCGGTGCTGTGCACCGGCTACGACGCGCAACTGCTCCAGACGCGGCTGGCCGACATCATCGGCGATTTCGAGTTTGGCTGAACGCGCCGGCTTCCGGCCGCAATCCTCTTGAGGCTGCAATGGATTTATTGAATCGGATCACCCGCAACACATTCTTGTTGGACTTGTTTCCCTCCGGCCTGGAACAGCCCTTGTTCTTGGGGCAAATCAGCCTGGACGTGGGCGGGCGGTTGAGTTTCAAGCTGCATACCCGGCAGCGGCCGGCGATGGAGGTCCGGAAATGGGGCCAGTGGGGGCGGGACTACAATACCATCGTGATCAAGCTGTTCGCCCACGCCGGCGCCGACATCCGGATATCCAACTGGCGCGAGGCGCGTTATTGCGCGCTGCAACTGGAGGTGGAAGGAGAAACATTGCGTCTGAAGCAGGCCAGCGGCGCTTTCTCGCTGGAGCTTGCCTTGTCCCATCTGTTGTTCCAGGAGTGCTCGGTCTATATGGACGGCGCGGATGAGGAGGTCGCCGATGTCTGAGGCCCTGGTGTTTTATGCTGAGATCCCCTTGTCCAACCAGGGATTCAATAAGTGGCTGGCCCGGCCGGTGGCTATCGATGGTCAGGCGGGCTGCAGCGTGCTCGACGCCTTGGCCGATTACCTGGTGCAGTGCTGCGATCCCGTCACTGGGAATGCGCTGTTGTGCCGCTACCAGCGCGCAGAAAAGACCCTGCAGTTCGCCTCCTGCCTGCGGGATGGCTCCAGCCGGCAGAGCCGCGATGACGCGCGCTTCCTGAAGCGATTGTGGCAGGAGCTTGTCTCTTGCCGCGACAAGGCGGGCAAGCCTGGTGCGGTTGCGGATGCCATTGTCGACTGGTCCGAAGCGGGGCCGGGCGATGCCGGCGATCCGGCCTGGTTCCGCGAGTGGTTGCTGGCCATGCCGCTGCTGGGCGCGCCGGACAGCCAGGGCCGCTGGCTGGACCGCGAGATACTGCGCGCGCTGGCCGCCATCGACGCCGTCGCCAACGCCAGCCCGGAGCACCCGGCCAGGATAGGCTGCTTGTATACCGATGGCGTTCAGGTCTACGCCGATGTGGCCGGGAAAACCATCATGGTGGACGATGCGGAGGCAGCTGGTGGTCAAAGAATGGAATTCAGCCCGGCGCTCAGCTATGTGCTGGAAGGAGCCCAGCCCCGCTCCATGCGGGCGCTGAGCGACAGCTACTACACCGACGGCAATATCCTGTGGCACTGCAATATCTTCGCCGGTAACGCGCCGCAGGCGCTGGCGTATTGCGAGGGTCAAGCTCCCAGGCTTTATAAATTCGTCGATTCCTCGGTGGATGCGCTGATCGTGTTGGGCGACATGGCCTGGAGCGCAGCGATGGACGACAGCAAGCCGCCGCACGAGAGATACTATGTCAAGTCTGTGGCTATCGATGGTCAGTCGTTTGCCCGGGTGGCCGGCGGCAACGACTTCCAGGACCGCTTCAGGCGCTATCGCTTCGACGAGCGCCGCGGCTTGCTGCCCTTGAACCCGCTTGAGGCGTGAGCGGCCAAGCGGGTCCTTGCCACGCGACAAGCGTTCCGCCAGTGAAGCCCGCATCTGCGTATAATCCCCGGCATGTTCTGAGCCGCGGGCGCGGCGCACGCATGATATTCCGCCAGGCCGCGAATAGTCGCGGACCGTGATTTTCCTGTTTTCTATAATTTCGTAATACCGCAATTCCCAATGATCATTCTGAAAAACGTGGCTTTGCGTCGCGGCACTAAAGTTTTGCTGGACGGCGCGACAGTCAATATCAATCCCGGTGAAAAGGTGGGCCTGGTAGGGCGCAACGGCGCCGGCAAGTCTTCTCTGTTTGCGGTATTGAACGGCAGCCTGCACGAAGACAGCGGCGATTTCTCCATCCCCAGCCAGTGGCGGATGGCGCAGGTGGCGCAGGACATGCCGGAAACCTCGCAGACCGCCACCGAGTTCGTGGTGGAGGGCGATACCGCGCTGCTGGCGGCGCGGCGCGAAGTGGCCGAAGCCGAGGCGGGCGAAGACTACATGCGCATGGCGCATGCCTACACCGCGCTGAACGACGCCGGCGAGCACGACGCTCCCGCGCGGGCGCAGGCGCTGATTCTGGGCCTGGGCTTTAGCGTGGCCGAGCTGCAGCGGCCGGTGAACAGTTTTTCCGGCGGCTGGCGCATGCGCCTGCAACTGGCGCGCGCGCTGATGTGCCCGTCCGACCTGTTGCTGCTGGACGAACCCACCAACCACCTGGATTTGGACGCGCTGGTCTGGCTGGAGGCCTGGCTCAAGCAATACGCCGGCACCATGGTGGTGATCAGCCATGATCGTGAATTTCTGGACGCGGTGACCAATGTCACCCTGCACATCGATCACGGCAAGCTGGTGCGTTACGGCGGCAATTACAGCAAGTTCGAGGATATGCGCGCCGAGCAGCTGATTCTGCAACAGGCCGTGCTGGCCAAGCAGCAGGAGAAGATGGCGCATCTGCAGAAATTCATCGACCGCTTCAAGGCCAAGGCCAGCAAGGCCAAGCAGGCGCAAAGCCGCGTCAAGGCGTTGGAGCGGATGGAGAAGATCGCGCCGGTGCTGACCGAAGCCGACTTCCAGTTCGAGTTCAAAGAACCCAGCAGCCTGCCCAACCCGATGCTGACCATGTCGCAGGCTTCGTTCGGCTATCCGGCGGCTGAGGGCGCGGGGGACGGCGCGCCGCCCATCGTGATCGTCAAGGACGTCAACCGCTCGGTGCTGGCCGGCCAGCGCATCGGCATCCTGGGCGCCAACGGCCAGGGTAAGTCCACGCTGGTGAAAACAGTGGCCGAGGCGCTGGCGGCCACCGGCGGCGAGATCATCCGCGGCAAGGGTTTGAACATCGGCTATTTCTCGCAGCAGGAGTTGGACGTGCTGCGGCCGGAAGACGACCCGCTGCAGCACATGCTGCGATTGGCGCGCGAAACGCCGGCGCAGCTGCGTCCGCCGGCCAATGATTGCCGAGAACAGGGCCTGCGCAACTTCCTGGGCACCTTCAATTTCAGCGGCGACATGGTCAAGCAGGCGGTGGGCAGCATGAGCGGCGGAGAGAAGGCGCGGCTGGTGTTGTGCATGATTGTTTGGCTGCGTCCCAATCTATTGCTGCTGGACGAGCCGACCAACCATCTGGACCTGGCCACGCGCGAGGCCTTGAGCGTGGCGTTGAACGAGTTCGAGGGTTCGGTGATGCTGGTCAGCCATGACCGAGCCCTGCTGCGCGCGGTCTGCGACGAGTTCTGGATGGTGTCGCGCGGCGGCGTCAGCGATTTTGACGGCGATCTGGACGACTACCAAGTGTATTTGCTGGAAGAAGCCAAGCGCCGGCGCGAAGAAGCGGCGGGCAAGCGTTAAGCTGAAAGGGGCCTTGGAGCTTTTTCAAAGTCTGCTGGGCTTCGTGAAGCGTTGCACGGTGAGTACGGGCTCAAAATGCTCATGTACCCCTCGACCATTCCGCTTCTTCGCTAGTTTTAGCCTTGTCTCGCCCATGCTCGCGAGACTTTGGACAGGCTGTTAGCGGCAATCAACAAAGGCAGTGTCGCCGGAACGGCGGCGCTGCCTTTTTGTTTGGCTGCCGCGCCGGCGTTGCGGTCGGAAAACCCGTGGTTGACATTAAAGCGAACTTCAAGCTTAGCATGGTCCTTGGCATCACCAGCCGAAGCGGAAGGCGTGGCGGAATGTTCTATTCTTCACAGGGTGTCCCCATGCTGACTTTCAAGAGGCTTGTCTTATTCGCCATGTCGCTATTGATGATGAAAACCGCTGCGGCCGAATCGGTGCCGGCGTCAGCCGCCCGCCTCGGCAGGGTGCTGCTGGCCATGACCAGCCACGACCGTTATCCGGACAGAAACGATGGCACCGGGTTGTGGCTCGCCGAGTTGACGCATGTCTACGATGTGTTGACGGCCGCCGGCTACGCGGTGGATTTTGTCAGCCCCAAGGGCGGCGCCGTGCCGCTGGACCCTCGCAGCCTGGGGTGGCCCCATGCCGACGCCGCGGCGAAAGTCCGTCTGCGCGATCCGGCCTTCATGGCGCGGCTGCAATCGACAAGGGCGGCGGCGGAAATTGATCCGGATGCCTGTCTGGCCATCTTCTACACCGGGGGCCACGGCACGATGTGGGACTTCCGCGACAATCCGGCTCTCAAGCGAGCGGCGGAAAGCATCTACCGTCATGGCGGCATTGTGGCCTCGGTCTGCCATGGCGCGGCCGGGCTGCTGGAGCTTGAGGCGGACGACGGCCGGCCATTGATTGAAGGCCGCCGCGTGACCGGGTTTTCCAATCTCGAAGAAACGCTGTCCGGGGTCAAGGACCAAGTGCCCTATTGGCTGCAGAGCGAGCTGGAGGCCCGAGGCGCGCGCTACGAAAAGTCATGGGTGCCCTTCGGCAGCTTTGTGTTGACCGATGGCCGCATTGTCACCGGCCAGAACCCCGGCTCCAGCAAGGAAGTGGCGCGGGCCTTGCTGGCGGCCTTGCCGGCCGCTCACCCGCGGCAAGCTGAGGGCCTGCCAAGCCTGGGTCAGGACGCGCATGAAAATCGGTGAGCTGGCCAAGCGCGCCGGCATGGCGGCGTCGGCGATCCGCTTCTACGAAGCCAAGGGCTTGCTGAAGATCGCCAGCCGGCAGGCAAACGGCTACCGGGATTACCCGCCGGAGGCGCTGACGCTGCTGACCATCATCAATGATGCCCAGCAGGCCGGTTTCTCGCTGGAGGAAATCAAGCGTCTGCTGCCGGCGGATGTTTCGTCCTGGCGGCATGATGAGCTGATCGGCACGCTCAAGCGCAAGGTGGCGGATATCGAAGCGATTGAGGCGCGCCTGGCGCAAAGCAAGGCGCAGATCCAATCCCTGGTTCAGCTGATCGAGTCCAAGCCGGAAGGCATGGACTGCAAGGTCAATGCCGCCCGGGTGATGGCCGGCCTGGGCCTTGCCGTCGACAAATAGCGTGCGGCCTGGCCGCTGAATCCACGCATCTCATTTCCCACTCAAGATTCCACGAAGCACTATGCAAACCATACTTGGAGCCAATGGCCAGATCGCGGTGGAACTCGCCCGCGAGCTTCACGATAACTATCACAACGATTTGCGGCTGGTCAGCCGCAAGCCGCGTAAAGTCAACGCCAGCGATGCGCTGCTGCCCGCAAACTTGCTGGATGCCGGGCAGACGCGCGAGGCGGTCAGGGGCAGCGAACTGGTCTACTTCACCGCTGGGCTGCCGCCGGACAGCAGGCTGTGGGAGACGCAGTTCCCATTGATGTTGAAAAACGCGCTGGACGCGTGTCGGGCGGAGGGCGCCAAGTTCGCCTATTTCGACAACACTTATATGTATCCGCAGGATGACAGGATACTGACGGAGGAGACGCCTTTCGCGCCGGTGGGCCGCAAAGGCCGGGTCAGGGCGACCATGGCCGCCATGGTCTTGCAGGAGATGGCCCGCGGCGAGATACCCGTGCTGATCGGACGGGCCCCCGAGTTCTACGGGCCGGGTAATACGCAAAGCATCACCAATGCGCTGGTCTTCGCCCCGCTCAAACAGGGCCGCAAGCCGCGCGTGCCGGTGCGCGATGACACAAGAAGAACCCTGATCTGGACGCCGGACGCGAGCCGGGCGCTGGCGGCGCTGGGCAACACGCCGGACGCGTTTGGCCAGACTTGGCACTTGCCCTGCTGCGAAGACCGGCCGACCTACAAGCAATTCGCCGCCATGGCGTGCGAGGCGTTCGGCAGAGAGGCCTCGTACGCCCTGGTCGGCAAATGGATGTTGACCGCCTTGGGTCTGTTTTCCAAGCCGGCGCGGGAAATCCGGGAACTGCTGCCCCGCTATGAAAGCGACAATCTGTTCGATTCCAGCAAATTCAAACGCCGCTTCCCCGATTTCGCGGTGACCCGCTACCAAGACGGCGTCCGTTTGATTCGAGCCGAGTTGGCTTGATGGGTCACGAGGCGGGTTTGGAGGTAGACTAGCCGGCCCAGCAAAATACCAATAGGACATTTCATGAGCTCCCTGGGCTTCAAGCAGGTTGATGTCTTCAGTTCCACGCCCCTCAAGGGCAACCCAGTGGCCGTGGTGTTCGACGCCGACGGGCTCGATGACCGGCAGATGGCGACCTTCGCCAACTGGACCAACCTCAGTGAGACAACTTTCATCCTCCAGCCCCGCGACCCGCGGGCGGACTATCGTCTGCGGATCTTCACCACCCTGAACGAACTGCCGTTTGCCGGTCATCCGACTCTGGGCAGCTGCCACGCCTGGCTGGAGTCCGGAGGTGCGCCCCAGGGGGAGGAGATCATTCAGGAATGCGCGGTGGGGCTGGTGCGGATCCGCCGCCAGGGGCGGCAGTTGGCGTTTCTGGCGCCGCCCTTGCTGCGTTCCGGGCTGGTGGAAGACGAACTGCTGGAGCGGGTGCGCCTGGGCTTGCGCCTGGCGCCCGGGGAGATCGTCGCGGCCCAGTGGGTGGACAACGGCGCGGGCTGGCTGGCGGTGATGCTGGCCAAGCGCCAGCGGGTGCTGGACCTGCAACCGGACTATCCGGCGCTGAGCGGGCTGGCGGTGGGAGTGATCGCACCCTGCGACCCGCGGCACGATGATACCGACGCGCAGTTCGAAGTAAGAGCTTTCATCTCCGGCGACGGCATGCCTGAAGACCCGGCCACTGGCAGCCTGAACGCCGGTATTGCCCAGTGGTTGCTGGGGGCTGGACTGGCTCCGGCGTGCTACCGCGTCAGCCAGGGTCTGAGCATGGGGCGCGCCGGGTGCATTGAAGTGGAGCAGGTGGGCGATGAGGTGTGGATAGGGGGGCATGCCGTGACCTGCATTGAAGGCCGGCTGGCGCTGTAGTTCAAGCCTGCCGGCATTTGTTGCGTTCATCTAAGAACCTGTTCACGATCTGCTACGCGTCGGCGATACGGCGTTGAAAGGGCATCCAAAATGCTCATGTACCGTGTGTACACTCCGCTTTTTCAACCGTTTTTGCCTCGTCTCGCTCTAGCTCGCGAGATCGTGATCAGGTTCTAAGTGATGCAAAGCCTACGGCGCTTCAGCAACGCGGCGTGGAAAACAGCTTTGAAATGCACGTGCCATGTCCTTGTATTCTGCATGCCGATGGATGCGGAAGACATCAAAGAAACCGATGCCTGGCAACCCGGTTGCTAGATGGCATCCTCACTGCACACGAGTTGCATGTTGCTTACGCATCGGCCTTCCGCACGTGGCCGGATAGGCTTGGGTTGGGTAAGTCCGATGGCGGCAGTCGGCCAGTTTGAGACAGTCGCTGTTACCTGCCAGATCGTTGGCCATCACTCGATGGACGGCCTTGTGCCGGCATGCGGCTCAATCGGCATTTGGGCGTTTGGGAGCAGGGATGTGCCGACGTACAGATGCCGTCCGGGTTGCCGCAATCTTGGCTGCACGCTTTGATTGGCAGCACTATGCACGCACAACCGACACTCCCGCTGCTTCGATCTGTTTCATCAATTCCCGGTCGGCGGCCTTCTCGACGACGATGGTTTGTGCGAGCGTGATCTCACCGATGATGAACGGCGACGCCGCATTGAGTTTCGACGACGACGCCAGAACAACCGTCTCCGCCGCGCGCGAAGCGAGCGCGCGCTTGATCGCGGCTTCCTCAAAATCTCCGGTACTCAGGCCCGCCGTGGGGTGAACACCGGTCACGTCCATGAAGTACCAATCCGCATGGATGCGCGAGATACCCTCTATCGCGCCGGCGCCGACGGCGACGATCGAATGCTTGTACAGCCGTCCTCCTATCAGAATGACTTCGACCGAAGGGTGCTCGGCGAGCGCCGTGGCGACGCTTGGGCTATGCGTGACGATCGTCGCCCGCAGATCAGCGGGCAGTGCCTTGACCAACAATGCCGACGTGGTGCCGCCATCAATGATTGCTGTCTGCCCGGGGGCGATCATCGTGGCCGCTTGTCGTGCAATCCTCTGCTTGGCGGCCGATTCAATGTCCCGGCGCAGCTCGAACGGCGCGAGCGCAGGAGAAACGGGCAACGCGCCGCCGTGAACGCGTTGCAATAACCCCTCCGAAGCGAGTTCACGCAAGTCCCGGCGAATCGTGTCTTCCGATACGCCGAACTCCACGCTCAACTCGCCGGCGAGCACTTGGCCATCGCGAGCGAGCGCGTCCAGGATGGCTTTCTTTCTGTGTGACGTTAGCATATATTTGCACGAAATATCTTGATATTGCACGAATGTGCACGATACCATTATCTATATTTAGCTGTCGACTGGAGGCGCCATGGCTGCAACGAAAGACCGGGTTCGCATCGTCGAGTCCACCGTACTCTCCGACAATTGGTACACGCTGAAGAAGGTGACGTTCGATTTTCTGCGCCGAGACGGCACGTGGCAGCGTCAAAGCAGGGAAACATACGATCGCGGCAACGGCGCAACCATCCTGTTGCATTGCCGGCACACGGGAAATGTCGTGCTCACGCGCCAGTTTCGGATGCCCGTGTTCGTCAATGGACACGACGGCATGTTGATCGAGGCGGCCGCGGGCTTGCTCGACAACGCCACACCGGAAGAGCGCATACGCCTAGAGGCGGAAGAGGAGACTGGGTACCGCGTGAGCAATATCCGCAAGGTATTTGAGGCTTACATGAGCCCGGGGTCAGTGACTGAGAAGCTCTATTTCTATCTGGGGGACTACGACGCATCCATGCGCGTAAATGATGGCGGTGGCCTCGAAGACGAGGGTGAGGATCTTGAGGTGCTCGAAATGCCGCTGCGGACCGCTTTACAATTGGTCAAAAGCGGCGAAATCGTCGACGGCAAGACAATCATGCTCTTGCAGCACCTAGCATTAAGCGAAATCACGGAAGGACGCCAAGCATGAACCCGCAACGGATTTTGATTGCGGGTCCATATCGCAGTGGAACCAACGGTGGTCCGGCTCGCTAGCCAGCCGCTCTTGATACGGCCCCCCAACAGGGCTCACGCCTTGGGCGTGAACGCCAGCGCCACCGAGTTGATGCAGTAGCGCTCGCCGCTGGGTTCGGGGCCGTCCGGGAAGACGTGGCCCAGGTGAGCGTCGCATTCCGAACAGCGCACTTCGATGCGGGTCATGCCGTGGGAGTGGTCGACGATGCGGGCGATGCGCGCGCCGGCGGCTTCGGCCCAAAAACTGGGCCAGCCGCAGCCGGGGTCGTACTTGGCGTCGCTATGGAATAGCAAGGTGCCGCAGCAGACGCAGTGGTAGTCGCCGTTCTCTGTGCGGGTATAGTGTTCGCCGCTGAACGGCCGCTCGGTGCCGGCCTGGCGGGTGACGCGGTATTGTTCCGGCGTCAGCTGCCGTTGCCATTCTTGATCGGTTTTTTGCATGGTCATGGTGCGCTCCTGTGCAGTGGGTTAGCCCTATTTTAGGGCGAGTCCTGGTTGCCGGTATATCTGGCGTTAAGGTTTTACCGGGGACAGGGTTGACGAGGGAAGGGTGCGGGCTCTTATCTCAATATTTGACCTGCTAACAAAACCCCTGATGCTGTGTTGGCCTTCTTGTCACCCAACCTGGCCTCAGATTCATTAGTCGTGCCGGCAGCCCGTGGATGACGGATTCGGAGCGGGAGTTTGTAACGATGTGGAGAACGTTGCCTTGATTAATTAATATATTTATTAAAAATAAATAAATACTTCCAAATAGCCTTTCTATTTTCAACATTATCCCGACCCCAGGTTTTTTCCACAGCACTGTGTGCTGCATTTGATACAAAATAAATCATCAGTTGTAAATTTTTGTTGTGTTTGTTCGAAGCGGGCATCAGAGTGGCGGCAGTGCCTGTTGCTGCCGTTCATGCCGTGGGAAAGGCGGGAGGGCCGTCGGGTGAATCGGGAGAGTTTTGATCGCGTGACTGACTCCAAAGGGGACATATGTTGAGGCTTCGAATCAATTTGCTGACGTTGGCGAGCGGCGTGCTCGGACTGCTAGGGCTGGTTTGCTCTGAGGCGGGCGCCGCCGCCGCCACCGGCATCGTGGCGGTCAATAGCGGCCAGTGCTTGAATGTCGGGGGCGGTTCGACCCAGTCCGGGGCCGGCATCATTCAGTGGCCCTGCTCGGCGGGGAGCAATGAGCAATGGACGTTCGTGCCCTTGGCCAACGGTTTCTATCACATCGTCTCGCAGAAATCGCAGATGTGCCTGAATGTGCCGGCTTCCAGTCGCAATCAGGGTGTCCAGCTGATTCAGTGGCCATGCCAAGGCGCTGCGGCGACCAATGACCAGTGGAAAATCCAGCCGGTGGATGTCGGCGCTTACCATATCGTGTCCGCATCCAGCGGCCAGTGCGTGAACATCTTTTCCGGCGTCGCGACTCAGGGAACCAAAGTGGTGCAATGGCCCTGCCAGGGCAAGGCGCAGGTGAACGACCAGTTCATGTTCGATTACCCTGGTTCCAAAAGCACGGCTCTTCCCTCCGCCTGGAGCGGAGTGATTCCCTTGCCGGTAACTCCCGTGGGCGTCGCCAATCTGCCGGACAACAAGCTGATGATGTGGTCCGCGGATTTCCCCGACGCTTTCAGCGGAGACAGCGGCAATGGCAACAGCAAGACCTATACCGCGCTGTTCGACGCGGCGAAAAACGCGCCGCTCCCGCTGACGGTGGTCACCACCGGCTCGAATTTGTTCTGCCCGGGCACGTCGATGCTGTCCAACGGCAATCTGTTGATCAACGGCGGCTCCAGCAGCCCTAAAACACAGATATACGATTGGGCTGCCAAGCGTTGGAGCGCCAGCGGCAATATGAATATCCCGCGGGGCTATGAGGCCAATACCGTGCTGTCGGATGGACGGGTACTGACTTTGGGCGGTTCCTGGAGCGGCGGCTACAACAGCAAGAGCCGGCCCAATCGTACCGGAGAGGTGTGGGAAGGCGGCCATTGGAAAGTTCTTGCCGGCGTGCCTGAAAATAATGTGATCGGCCCCGATCCGCAGGACACCAATGGCAGCGTGTACCGCGGCGATAATCATTTGTGGCTGTTCGCCAGCAGTGGCGGGATGGTATTTCATGCCGGACCCAGCGCGCAGATGAACTGGATTGGCACCAGCGGTTCCGGCAGCATCGTCTCGGCGGGAACGCGCGGCAACGACCCCTACAGCATCAACGGCAATGCGGTGATGGTGGACGCCGGCCAGATCCTGAAGCTGGGCGGCGCGCCGGCTTATCAGCAGAACACAGGCACGACTTACGCGAGCAACTCGGCTTATCTGATCGATATCCGCGGCGGCCCCAAGGCTCCGGTGAAGGTCAAGCCGCTGCCGGGGATGAGCTATCGCCGCGCATTCGCCAATTCGGTGGTTTTGCCGGATGGCGATGTGGTGGTGGTGGGCGGGCAGACGATACCGCAGCCGTTCACGGACTCCTACGCGGTGTTGACGCCTGAGTTATGGAGCGCGGCGAAGCAGACATTTTCGCCCTTGAAACCGATGCAGGTGCCGCGCACCTACCATAGCACGGCGATCTTGCTGCAGGATGGGCGCGTGTTTGTCGGAGGCGGCGGCTTGTGCGGTGCGAATTGCCCGCAAAACCACTTGAACGCGGAAATATTGACGCCTCCGTATCTGCTGAACGCAGACGGCAGCCTGGCTGCCGGGCCGGTGATCAGCGCCGCGCCAGCTCAGGCGAGGCCGGGGAGCGTGATCGAAGTCAAAACGCAGCAGGCGGCGAGCCATTTTTCCTTGGTGCGCTTGTCCGCGGTAACTCACTCTGTCAACAATGATCAGCGCCGAATTGCGCTGTCGGTGTCGAAGCTTGCGCCGACTGGGGGGGAAACAAGTTATTCCCTGCAAATTCCGGCGGATAGCGGCGTGGTTTTGCCGGGCAACTACATGTTGTTTGCCATGAGCCCGCAGGGGGTGCCCAGTGTGGCCCGGATCATCACCATCAATTAAACAGCGCTTGGGAGGGCTCGCCTGCGCGCTTGCCCTGTTGGGGATCCCGTGCGCGGCCGGCGGCGAGGAGGCGCCGGCCGGCGGCCGGCTGTTCTACGGTCAGGTCGCTTTGATCGGCCAGCTCTATGTCCATAACCGTCCCTTGGGCGCCGAGTACGTGCGTTGCGCCAACTGTCACCGCCTACAGGATCAGGCGCGGGCGGAAGGCCGCTTCGCTCCTGATTTGGGCGCGAAATTTTTGACGGAGCCCAGCGCCAGGCGCGGAGGACCGGAGCGGGCTTATACCGAGCAGAGTTTTTGCGAGATGTTGCGAACCGGAAAAGACCCGACCGCGATCTTGATCAGCACGGATATGCCGCGCTACAGCTTGAGCGCGGCGGAGTGCCGGGCTTTATGGCTTTTTTTGCAGGAGCATTAGCATGCAGCGGAAAGATGTCGAGCCGCTGGATCAAGGGCGGAGGCGGTTTGCGATGGGTTTGGCGGGGCTGGCGCCCTTATGGCTGGCGGGGCCGGCCGCGTTTGCCGACGCCGTGTCGCCGAGGGACCTGGCCTTGGCGCATGGGGAGATTTCCCCGCCGTTGCCGCTGCCGGATTTCCTGCTGAGGGACAGCGATGGTCAGCGACGTTCGTTTTACGCTTTATTGCAGCGTCGCTTGACGGCTATCCAGCTGATTTTTACCCGCTGTTCCAATGTTTGCCCGATTCAGGGCGCGACATTCAGGCAGGTGCAGGATTTGATCCCGGAGTCAAAGCGCGCGAGGACGCAGCTATTGTCGCTAAGTCTTGACCCATTGAACGATACGCCCGAGCAGCTGCGGCGATGGCTGGCGCCGTTTCGTCCCAAGCCAGGCTGGCGGGCAGCCAGCCCCGATCTGGCCTCCCTGGACTTGGTGCTGGCTACGTTCAATCAGCGCCGGACGGATTTGGGCGCGCACCATACGGAAGTCTTGCTGGTGGATGCCAAGCACCGGCTGGCGTGGCGATCGACGGAGCTGCCGTCTGCGGAAACCATCGCGCGCACCCTGTCGGCCTTGGCTTAGCTTGTCGCTGGCCGCGGCGGCTTGTGCCGGCCGCGGCCGGTTTTGCTATTGGATTTCGTCCAGCGCGGCGGGCAAGTGGGATTCGTCGGCCCATTGTTCGACCTGCCAGCGGCCGTCGCAATAGCTCAGCCAGTTCAGCGCCGCGTTGGGGATGGGGAAATCGCGGGCTTCGGACATCGGTTTGCCGGTGGCCAGTCGGTACATCATTTCCAGCACGCCGCCATGAGTGACCACCAGCAGGGTTTGGCCCAGATGGCTGCGGGCGATGCTGGTGAAGCCATCGCGGATGCGTCGCATGAAGACATTGAGGCTTTCCCCGCCCTTGAGGTCGTAGTCCGGATCGCGGGATTTCAGTTGCAGATAGTCGTCGCGTATGGTTTGCTCCGCCTCGGCGTAGGTCAGGCCTTGGAACACGCCCATGTGGCGCTCGCGCAATTCGGCGCTGTAGGTGGGGGTCAGGCTTAACCGCGCTTGCAACGGCGCGGCGGTTTGGCGGGTGCGGGTCAGGTCGCTGACGTAGAGCGCGTCAAAGGCGTAGCGCCCCGGCCATAGCGCGCGGCTGAGGCTTGCCGCCTGCTCCTGGCCAGTGGGGTTGAGGGGGATGTCGGTATGGCCTTGCAATCGATATTCGCGGTTCCAGTCGGTTTCGCCATGGCGGACGACGCAAAAACGGGTGGTGTGCTGCATTCCTGTCTTTCTGATTTTTAACTGCCGAAAATGCGGCGGGGCGGTCTTACAAAATGCCCACGCCGGAGATGTCGCGCGCCAGGTTGGCGGCGTAGTTGTCGGTCATGCCGCCGACGAAATCCAATACTTTCATATAGGCCTGATACAGGCTGTCGTCACTGCGGATATGCTGTTCCAGCAGGCCCATGGCTAGGTGTTCTCGCGGGCTCAGGCACTCGGCGCCCTTGTTGACGTAGGCGTGAGCGGCGGGGATCAGCGCGTCCAGAATGCCCGCCATGCACGGGTAGGAGGCCAGTTCGGTCACCAGTTTGGTTCGGTGGCGGTAGACGCGGGTGCTGGCCAGTTCCTTGGCGTGGATCAAAGCGTCCTGTACCTGGGCGCCGCACAGATTGATCAGGTCCTTGGCCGGGAATTCGCCGCGTAGCAGGCCGTCGTGGTGCAGCATGAATTTCTCCGCCACTTCGCTGACGCAGCGGCCGATGGCGATGCCGCGCAAGGTGCCGCATTTCTGCCGCACGTCTTGCATGTCCCAGATGCGTTCGTATTCGGTAAAGCCGGAAAACAGGGTTTCGAACTCCTTGAAGTCAAGGATGCCGATCTCCACCGCGTCTTCCAGGTCCAGAATCGCGTAGCAGATGTCGTCGGCGGCTTCCATCAGGTAGGACAGCGGGTGGCGGCTCCATTGCTGGATGCCCTTGGGCAGCAGGCCCAACTCCGCGGCCACGCGCTGGAAATAGGGCAGCTCGGTGCGGTAGATGTTGAATTTGTCGCGGGCCTGGGCGGCTTCGGCATCCGAGGTCCACGGGTATTTGATCAAGGCGCCCAAGGCGGCGGCGGTGAGGCGCATGCCGCCTTCGCCGGTGTACATTTCCAGCGTGGCCAGCATGCGCAGGCCATGGGCGTTGCCTTCGTAGGTCTGCACATCGCGGATTTCCTCGGGCGCCAGGCCGTGCAGCCAGTGCGCGTTGCGTTCGGCGCGAAACCAGTCGCGCAGCGCGTATTCGCCGGTGTGGCCGAAGGGCGGATTGCCGATGTCGTGGGCCAGGCAGGCCACTTGCACCACGGCGCCGATGTCGTGTGGAGTGTAGTTGTCCGGCAGCAGATGAGCGTGCTGCATCATCATGCCGACGCGGTTGCCCAGGCTGCGGCCGACGCTGGCCACCTCCACGCTGTGGGTGAGCCGGTTGTGGGTATGGTCGTGGCGCGCCAGCGGGTGCACTTGGGTCTTGCGTCCCAGCCGGCGGAAGGCGCTGGAAAACACCACGCGGTCGTGGTCGATGTGGAAGTCCGTGCGCAAGCCCGGGCTGCCTTCTTCGGTGGCCGGGGTGCGGGTTTCCTTGACGTGGCCCTGAATGACCTTGAAGCGTTTGGTGGAGAGGAGTCGTTCCCAATTCATGCGTGCGGAGGAGGTCATGGCATAGCCCGTGGTGCTGTTGTCTTGATGATATGGGCGCGGCGGGCAAAACAAAAGAGCCAGCGCGGGGCTGGCTCTTGGAATGGGGTCGCGGGTTTAGCGCTTGCCGGTCTGATTGCCGACCACGCCGCCCACAGCCGCGCCGCCGACGGTGCCGATGGCGTCGCCGCCGGTGAGCACGGAGCCGAGCACGGCGCCGGCGGCCGCGCCGATGGCGGTGTTTTGCTGGCGCTTGGACATGTTGGCGCAACCGGACAGCAGGCTCACGGCGAGCAGGCTGGCGGCAATGACTTTAACGGCGGGTTTGCTGGTAATCGAGGTCATCGAAGTCTCCAAAAACATGAAGTAGGTCTTGTGTAGTCTGAGACGCTTTGAATGCTATCTGGTTCCTATTTTTACGCGCCTTTTCGTAACCATACGTACAGCATTCTATATGCTGGATTGATGATATCCAGTACGCGGAGCGTCATTAAGTAAACTAATTTGTTTACTTATTATGGGGGCAGGATTAGTATGGGTCATCGTTCCGTTGGTATGCGTCATGAATGTTTCCCATCCAAAATTAATTCTGCTAACCGTCTGTCTGGTGGCGCTGATGAGCACGGCCGGGGTAGCCATGCCTTATCCCATCCTGGCGCCCATCTTCGTGAACTCCGCGCCGGATGCGTTCAACCACTTCCTGGGGCTGCCGCCCAAGCTGCTGCTGGGCCTGGCCTTGGCCGCCAACCCGCTGGGTATTTTGCTGGGCAGCACCTTGATTGGAGCGTTGTCGGACCGGCTGGGGCGGCGGCGGGTGTTGACAGGCACCTTGTTGCTCACCTTCGCCGGCTATCTGTTGACGGCGTACGCTTTATGGAGCCGCTGGTATCTGCTGTTCGTGCTGGCGCGTTTTGTCACCGGCCTGACCGAGGGCAATGTGGCGGTGGCGCGCGCCATCGTCGCGGATCTGCATCCGCAGCTGGATCGCACGCGCTCCTTCGCCATTCTCAATGCGGTGCTGTATACCGGCTGGCTGGTGGGGCCGCTGATCGGCGGGTTGACCTTGCCATTGGGAGAGGCGGTGCCTTTCCTGCTGGCCGCCGGCGCCATCTTGCTGTGCTTGGCGGTGCTGCTGGTCTTCCTGCCGGAAACCGGCGAGCGCATGCATCAGGATCAGACCTTGCTGCAGGTGATGCGCGGCCAGCACTCCTTCCGGCTGTTGTCGGCGGACCCCTTGTTGGCCCGGTTGTTCTGGATGCAACTGGCGTTTGCTATCGGGGTCAACGCTTTTTACGAGTTCTACCCTTTGTGGCTGGTGGAGTACGCGCGGCTGGACAGCCGCGGCATCGCGGTGGTGACGGCGTTGATGTGCGTGTTGATGACATCGGCCAGCGTTTTGCTGGGCAAGCTTGGGCATAAGCGGGTGCCGCTGGAACTGGCGCGGATCAATGCGGCCTGGGTGGCTCTGGGCCTGCTGGGGCTGAGCCTGCTGGCGGATTTGCCCTGGCCGGGCATAGGCTTGATCGTGTTGTTGGGCGTGCCGCTGGCGATTTACAACGCCATTCTGCCCAGTTGGTGTTCGGAGCGTTTCGCCAGCCTGGGGCAGGGCAGCGTGATGGGTTTGTTGACCACGATCTTCTGCGTGGCCAATGTGTTGGTGGCTTTGCTGGGCAGCGTGTTGACCATTCTGGACACCCGGCTGGTGCTGGTCCTGGGCGCTTTGACGTGCGGCCTGGCCGCCGTCTGGCTGCAAGGGGTGATCCGCGAAGCGGAGGACGTCTGATGGCGGCGGCGATGAATAGCGCGGATCGGTTGCTGTATCTGCTGAAAACGCGGGGGCCCTTGACGGCGCAGGCGCTGGCGGCGGAGTTGGGCCTGACCAGCATGGGCGCGCGCAAGCATTTGCTGGTTCTGGAGGAAAAAGGGCTGGCGAGGATGGAAACCTTGGCCCAGGGCGTTGGCCGGCCGGCTCAGCTCTGGAGTTTGACCGAACGCGGCCATGGCCGTTTTCCGGATCGGCACGCGGATTTGACGCTGCAGTTGTTGGCGCAAGTGCGAGAGCTGTTTGGCGAGGCTGGCCTGGAGAGTTTGATTCAACGGCGAGAAGCACAGTCGGAGGAGGAGTACCGGCAGGCTATGTCCGGCGCCGACGCGCTGGCGGACCGGGTGGCCGCGCTGGCGCGAATACGCAGCCAGGAAGGTTATATGGCGGAGGCGCGTCAAGACGGAGACGGTTGGCTGTTGCTGGAAAATCATTGCCCGATCTGCGCGGCGGCGCGTCAATGCCAAGGCTTGTGCCGATCCGAGCTGGCGTTGTTTGCGCGGGTGTTGGGGCCGAGGGCGGAGGTGCGGCGGCTGGAGCACGCGCTGGCCGAGGGCGGGCGGCGCTGCGTATATCGTATCGTGCCCTTGACGGAGTGAGACGACGCGGCGCTTGCTTTTTGAATTCATGGACTTGCGTGAGCTGATTGTATTTCGCAATCCGGATTTACCGGGATGGTTTTATCAGGTACATTCCGGCGTTTTTCCACGTGGTTGGCGCTTGCTCCGACGCTGGGCAGCGCCTCCTTGGTTGTTGTTCTCCGTTCTGCGGCAAGGCCCTTGCTCAGGACAGTCATGCATTTCACCATTTTCGACACGCCCGTGATCCGGCCTTTGTTCCGCTGCTTGTCCATCGTCATGCTCAAACTGAGCGGCTGGAAGCTGCGAGGGGAGTTTCCCAAGCTGGATAAATACGTGCTGATCGGCGCGCCGCATACCAGCAACTGGGATTTTCCGTTGACGCTGGCGGTGTGTTTCGCCGCGCGGGCCAAGATTTACTGGATGGGCAAGCACACACTGTTTGCCGGGCCGATCGGGCCGGTGATGCGTTGGTTGGGCGGTATTCCGGTCAAACGGCATCAGAATAATTCGCTGGTGCAACAAATGGTGGAGGTGTACCGGCGTTCGGACCGGCTAGTGGTGGCGATTCCGCCGGAGGGCACGCGCAAGGCGGTGTCCGAATGGAAGACGGGCTTTTATCACATTGCCTGTGGCGCGGAGGTGCCGGTGGCTTTGGCGTATCTGGACTACAGTCGCAAGGAAGCCGGTTTCGGTCCCATCTTCACGCCCAGCGGCGATATCGACGCCGATATGCCTCGCATTCGCGCCTTTTACCGCGACAAGGTGGGTAAGCGTCCGAATCAAGGCTAAGTCAGCCCTCTCCACGCCTCTCGCTGACGCGCAGCAGACATTTAACAAGTTCTCAGGGGGCCGCGGCCTGGGCGGCGGCACTCACCGGCAGGAACTGCAGGAAAGGGCCGGCGATCAGGGATTGACCGAAGTCGATGGCGCTGCGGCGCAGTTTCTCGTCCGACAATTCCGCCAGCAGGTCCAGCCTGGCCATCATCTTGCCGAATTCCCGCTCGAAGGACAGATTGCGCACGTTGCCGATCTCGTTGGACAGCAAGGCCGGCGCGCCGCTGATCTGGCGGTTGTTCAGCATCCAGGCCGCTACTTCCAGATTGTGCGAGGCGTTGGCCAGTTGCTGCGCGTCCAGTCCGTGCACCAGAAACAGCTCGGTGCGGCCGCCGTAGGCGTCCACCAGCATCGAGCCCATGCCGTAGATCAGCGCGCCTGCGCGGTCGCCGCCAAAACCCGGGTCGAAAGCCGCGCTCATCGCCGCGATGGAGCGCTGCCCGGCCAAGGCCGGCAGCGGGGCGTTATTGCGGATTGCGCCCATGACTTGTCGCATTGCGGCCGGGTAGTCCGCCGCGCCGGTCTTGCGCCATTCCTTGGGATTGCGTTTGTACAGTTTTTCCAGCAGGGTTTGCAAGCTGGCCAGATTGTCGCGCATGGCCAGATTGGCCGTGCGGTTGGCGCTGCTCTGTCCCAGCTCGTTGCCGCGGAAGTCGTCGCCGGCGACGGGTTTTTGCACTGGAGTGTAAGCGCAGGCGCTCAGAAGTAAAGCGGCGAGCGGCAGCAAGGGCCTGAGCGACATGGAAAAGGAGCTCCAGAAGTGGAATGCCCGTTGGTGTACCATGCCCGCGCCGTGCTTGGCAATGCGCGGCGCGTATCCGCTTACGGTGTTTTGCCGGCGAACAGCGCCTTCCAGCCGTCCAGGCCCAGCTGTTTCAGCGTTTCGATATTTTTCTCATAGATGGCTTCCGCTTGCGGGAAGGCTTCCACCGCCCGGCCGATGCTGGCTTCGCGCAGCAGGTGCAAGGTCGGATAGGGCGCGCGGTTGGTGAAGTTCTCTATATCGTTGACGCCGGTGCCTTCAAACTGGAACTTGGGGTGGAAACTGGCCACTTGCAGTTCGCCGTCCAGCCCCATGTCTTCCACGATGGCGTCGGCGATGTCGAGAAAGTCGTTGAAATCCAGGAAGCGCTGCAGCGCGCGCGGGTGGATCAGCAAGGTGGTGTCGATTTCGTCCGGGCTGCTGTCGGCCAGCAGACGCAGTTCGGAGGCGAGCTCTTGCGCCAACTGATCCGGCTGGGCGGCGTCGCTGACCACGTAGCGCACCTGGTTTTTCACGTAGACGCTCTTGGCGAACGGGCACAGATTGAGTCCGATCACCGCTTTTTCCAGCCAGTCACGGGTGGCGGCGATGATGTGTTCGTGATCGTCGGAGGCGGGCATGGGATTCCTTGCGTTGAAGCGTGAATGCAAAAAACCCGGCACGAGGCCGGGTTTTCATCAAGCTGACTAATCGCGTGGATTAGATGGGCTGGATGTTGGAGGCTTGTTTGCCTTTCGGGCCGTCTACGACGTCAAAGCTAACGCGCTGGTTTTCAGCCAGGGTGCGGAAGCCTTTGGCATTGATCTGGGAGAAGTGAGCGAACACGTCGTCGCCGCCTTCATCCGGGGTGATAAAGCCAAAACCTTTGGAGTCGTTGAACCACTTAACGGTACCGGTTGCCATTTTGTTAATTCCTCAAAACGAGCAGTTGAAATAAAAGGCACGAAGTTCAAGGGAAATGGCGACTGAGGTACGGACTTAATGCCACTACGACAACAACACATCCACAACTTGAGCATCCTGCGGCAGGAATAGTGCCTATAGTTCCGGGACATGGCAAGCGTTTTCTGCATGGCCGAAAGGGTTTTTATCCTGTTTTTTCAGGATACCCTGGTATTTCTGCCGGTTTTTAATGGTTTGGAGTCAGGCTCCGAAGCAACCGGCTTGCTCCGCGCGGTCCAATTCCGCGCGCAACCAGTCCGCCGCCAGCGGACAGCCGTCCTCCACTTTGCCCACCGCCATGCTTAGCACTTGTTGCTTGCTGACCCCGTTTTCACGCCAACTCTGGCCACCGGATTGCAGATTGAGCAAGATGGGCATCAAACGGTCTATCGCGCGGGCGAAGCGCGCTTCAGGGGTTTTGCGAGCCTCGAACTCTTGCCACAAGGCCAGTAAGTCCGTTGCGATGGGCTGGGGCAATAGGCCCAGGATGCGGCGCATCGCGGCCAGTTCTTCCGCTTCGCGTTCCGCGGCGCCGTCCGCGGCGTAGACGAGGGTGTCTCCGGTGTCGATCTCGCCCAAGTCGTGAATCAACAACATGCGCACGACTTTGTCGATGTCCACCGGCTCTGCGGCGAAGTCGCGCAGATTGAGAGCGAAGAGGGCGATCTGCCAGCTGTGTTCCGCCGAATTCTCGTAGCGGTCCACATATGCGGCCTTGGTTTTGCGCAGCACCGTTTTGAGTTTGTCCACTTCAATAATGAAAGCGATGTGCTGTTGCAGCGTTTGCAGTTGGTTTTGCATGGGAATATTAAGGCGGGTAGGCGGGCGATGCGCCGAGGGCGCAAATTATGCGCGGCGCGTGATGGTTTGGAAAGGGCGCTGTCGCACGCTTTGCCACATGCTGCATATACTGAATGAAGGGTCATTGAAAATGGGAGAGGGCATGGGCAAGCAGGAGCTGAAGCTGGAGATCGTGGAGCCGGAGGCGTTCCACGATTTCATGGAGGTGATGAGCGATTACGCGCCGCAGGTTGAGCATCTGGTTTGCCAACTGGGTTTTGGCGATACCGACGCCGCGCAGATCGATCAGCTGTTTCGCTTGCTGCATAGCATCAAGGGCGACGCCAGCATGTGCCAGGTGCGCTTTGTGGTGCCTTTCGTCCATTCGCTGGAAAGCCTGCTGGAGAGGCTGCGCAGCGGCGAGGTGAGCTATGAGGATTCGATCGGCGATGTGATGCTGTTGGTGATGGACCGTTTGGGCCTGGCGCTTGAGGCCCTGGAAAACCACGAATTGCTGGATGATTTGCAGTTGCCCCTGCTGATGCGGGCGCTGAATCAGGTGGCGGAATGCCCGGTTGGCGAGCTGTTGCAGCGTTGTCAGCAACTGGTGGAACAGATCACCGGAATTCCCTTGCATGTGATTGAATCGGATGTGCCGACGGATGCCGCCGCGCAGCTCAGCCAGGGCGATTTGGCGTTTTTCCGGATATTGGCCCTGCAGTTTGAACATCGCTTGCCGCAGTTCCAAGGCCGTACCGAGCGCAATCTGGAACTGGCGCTGGAGACTAGTCGCCAGGCGCCGGGGCTGGTGGACGACAGGCAGCTGGAGGCGGCGGTGTATATGCACGATATCGGCATGATGCTGCTGCCTGAGTCGTTCTGGTTGAAAGTGGGGCGGATGAGCGAGTCCGAGCGCCATCAGATGGCGGAACACCCGGGTTGGGCGGCGGGCCTGTTGGAACGGATGCCGGCCTGGGCCGACGCGGCGCGCATGGTGGCCCAGCATCACGAGATGCCGGACGGCAGGGGCTATCCGCATGGCCTGCACGGTGATGAGATTTGCAGCGGCGCGCTTATTCTGGCTCTGGTTGATGCCTTCGAGGCGGTGACTTTGAAGCACTCGCATCGCGGTTTGCGGCATTCGATGATGCGCGCCATCGCGGAGATCAACGCCTCGGAGCGTCAGTTCGATCCCTTTTGGCTGGCGCGTTTCAATCAGGTGATCCGCGTGCGGCTGGCGGCTTGCGCCAGACGGCCGCCGGGAGATTAGCCGGTGTCAGACGCCGTGTTGTTTGAACCATTGCAGCATGCGGCGCCAGCCGTCGTTGGCGGCGGCCGCGTTGTAAGTTGGACGGTAGTCGGCGTTGAAACCGTGGTCGGCTTCAGGGTAAACCACGATTTCAGAGGGTTTGCCGGCGGCGCGCAGCGCGGCCTTCATCTTGTCCACCGACTCCAGAGGAATACCCTTGTCCAGCCCGCCGTAAAGCCCGAGCACCGGCGCATGCAACTGCGCAACGATGTCCAGCGGCTGGCGCGGTATATTCGTTCCGGCCTCTCCTTGCAGCCGTCCGTACCAGGCGGCGCCAGCTTTGAGCGCGGGATTATGCGCAGCGTACAGCCATACCTGGCGTCCGCCCCAGCAAAAGCCGGTGATGGCCGCGCGTTTGACGTCGCCGCCGTGGCCGCTTGCCCAGGTCAGGGTGGCGTCCAGATCCGCCATCACCTGGTTGTCCGGCACCTTGCTGACCAGGCCGCTGACCAACTCGCTGATGCTGGCCACCTTGCTGGGGTCGCCCTGGCGGAAATAGAGCTCAGGGGCCACGGCCAGGTAGCCGGATTTGGCCAGTCGTCGGCACAAGTCGCGGATGTGTTCGTGCACGCCGAAGATTTCCTGCACCACCAGCACCACCGGCAGAGGCCCGCCGGCCGTGGAGGGCTTTGCCATGTAGCCTGGCATGATGGCCGGCCCCGTCGGGATTTCCACCGCCCCGGCGTTGAGGCCGTCGCCATCGGTGAGAATTGCGCTGGCGGCTATGGGCTGCACTGCCAGCGCGAAGCCCACGCCCACCGCGCTGTTCAGAAAGTCCCGGCGCGAGGCGTCGATATATCGATTGCTTGTCATAAGGGCATTCTCCAACGAGGTGATTGGATTGGGTTAATCAGATTAATGCCGCTGACATCGTCTGGCAAGCCGGTGCGCGCGCCGGTTTGCGGGGGCTTCCTTAGGACGAGGGAATGCGGCATTATTCACAGCCATTGAAGCATGACTTAACGAAACGTATATAGATTATGTCGGACTCCTCCAAAGTGAAGCTGCCCACCAGCTTCTTGCGCATTGGCCAGCAACTGCCGGTTGACGTGTATGCCAAGAACGGCTTGCTGCTGCTGAAAAAAGGCCATTACGTGCTGACGCCCGAGCAGCGCGAGCGGCTGGTGACGCTGGCGCACGGCGACAGCGAGGAGGTGGCGGCGCGCTTGGAGCGCGAGCAGCTGGAGCGCGCGGCGCAGCGCGAGAAGGAAGCCGCGGCGCAAGTGCAGCCCAATCCCATCATGGAGCTGGGTTTCCTGACTCGTCGCGCCGAGGGCCTGCTTTTGCATGGCCTGGCGGTGCCGGGCCTGGCCGGTAGGCTGGCGGACATGGCGGACGCGTTGATCCGGTTGGCTTGCAAACAGCCGGACGGGGTGCTCGCCAGCGTGCTGCTGACGCCCTACCGCGACATCGGCAGCGCCCATAGCGTGCACGTAGCAGCGATCATGGCGGTGCTGGGACGGCGCCTGGGCATGGAGGAGGCGCGTTTGCGCGCGGTGGTGGGCGCGGCTTTGAGCATGAATTTGGCGATTACCGGCTTGTTGAATCAACTATCGCGGCAGCAAACGCCCCCGGATGCCGCCCAGCGCGATGAACTCTATGCTCATCCCATTGTTGGTTCCGCCATTTTGCGCGAAGCCGGCGTGGTGGACGAACATTGGCATCTACTGGTGCAGACTCATCAGGAACAGCGCGGCGGCGACGGCTACCCGCAGGGGCTGCGCGGCGAGGATATCCATCCGGATGCGGCCTTGCTGCACATGGTGGACGTGTTGTGTTCCTGTATACATCAGCCGCAGCCGGCTCTGCCGGCTTTGGTGATCGGCAGCTTGTATCGCGGCGAGCTGGGCGATTTCGATCCGCAGCACGCCGCCTTGTTGGTCAAGGAGCTGGGCGTGTACCCGCCCGGCAGTTTCGTCAAGCTGGCCAGCAACGAGATCGGCGTGGTGACCCACCGCAGCGACAAGGCCAACGCGCCGCGAGTGGCGGCCTTGCGCAAGCTGGACGGCGCGCCCTACGCCGACGCGTTGCTCCGCGACACCCGGCAGAACGCTTACCGGGTGCTGGAAGCGGCGCCGTTGTCGGCGGCGGTGGTGAAGCCGGCTTATCTGTCCAAGCTGTGGCAGAAGTGAGCGGGTTCAGGGTAGAGCCTCGCCCAGCGGTCGCAGCTGAATGCCGGATACATCCTTGATTTTCCAGATGCGACGGATATGCGCGAGATCGCGTTCGGACTCGTCGCGCAGCCGCGCTTCCGGCAAAAAACTCATTTCCACGTCCACATTGCCCAAATAGACCGCCTCGCCGCGCTTCACTTCAAACGGAGCGGCCAGGCGGAAGCTGCGCATTTTGCGGCTCATGCCCCAAGCGCCGTCCTCCAGCCAGTTGGCCCAGACCTGTTCCACCCGGTACCGGCCCGGCTCCAGCGTGAACAGCATCAATTTGCCCTCCGCCATGGATTTGCCCGGCTCGCCGAATACGGTGTCGGTCAGCAGGCTGGCGCGGTCGACGGCCACGACGCGACCAGCGGCGTTGGCGACATCCAGGCCCAGCGTCGCGCTGTCCGGGTTGGAGGATTTGCCGGTCAGCGACAGAATGGCGTAGCCGCGTTCGGCCGGCGGCTCCAGCGAGCCGTTCAGACGCTCGGCCATGCCGGCGCAGCCGGTGAGCAGCAGAGAGCAGAAGGCGAGAGTGAAGAGTCGAGTCAACATGGTGCGTCCTATCGTCCGCCGGAAGCGGCGGCTTGGCTTGCATTGTCCGCTGTTTGCGCTTGCGGCTTCAAGCCCAGCACCAGCAGGGCGCTGAGCAGCAATGAAGCGCTGAGCCAGAGGTAAGCCAGGGTGTGGCTGCCGGTGGCGGCCTCAATCAAACCCAGCGCATAGGGGCCGATGAAGCCTCCGATATTGCCCACCGAATTGATCAGGCCGATGGCGCCCGCGGCCAGCGTGCCGGTGAGAAAAGTAGTGGGAATGGACCACCACACGCCCATCGGACTGTAGACGCCGATGGCGACGACGGTGACGGAGAGCAGCGCCACGGCGAGATGGTCGCTCAGCGCGCCAATCAGGAAACCGGCTGCGGCGAGCAAGAGCGGCAGCGCCACGTGCCAGCGTTTCTCCGCCCGGCGCGACGAGGAATGACCCAGCCACAGCATGGCGGCCAGCGCCGCCAGCATGGGCACGCCTGAGGCCAGGCCGATGGCCAGCGGCGACCAGCCGGAGGCGTTCTTGATCACCGTGGGCATCCAGAAGCTGAAGCCCCAGAAACCGGTGATCCATAGAAAGTAGATCAGACATAGCCGCAGCACCGCCGGCTGCGCCAGGGCCTGACGCAGCGTGGCCGGCTGTTGTTGACGGGTGGCGGCTTTTTCCGCTTGCAGCGTGTCGATCAAATAGCGCTTTTCCTCCACATTCAGCCAAGCGGCCTTGGCTGGATCGTCCTGCAGCCACAGCAAGACAGCGCCGCCGTAGAGCATGGTGACGCCGCCCTCCAGCAGGAACAGGCTTTGCCAACCTTTCAGGCCGAAGGGCTGAAGGCCCACCAACCAGCCGGCAAGCGGCGCGCCGACGATGGCGGATACCAGCAGGGAGCTCAAGGTGACGGAAATGGCGCGGGCGCGGGTTTCCGCGACGAACCAGCGCGGGATCACCGAGGCGTAGATCACCGGGTAGAAGCTGGCTTCGCACACGCCCAGCATAAAGCGCAGCAGGTAGAACTGCCATTCGTTCTGCACCAGGCTCAGCAATATGCTGACCGCTCCCCAGGAGAACAGGATGCGCGCGATCCAGCGGCTAGGACTCCAGCGCTCAGCCAGAATCGCTCCGGGCACTTCGAACAGCACGTAGCCGGCGAAGAAAATGCCGGCGGCCAGGCCGTATACCTTGGCGTCGAAGCCGAGGTCGGCGTTCATGGTCAGGGCCGCGTAGCTGACGTTGACCCGATCCAGAAAGGCCAGCACGGAGGCGATGAACAGCGGAGCGAGAATGCGCAAATAGGTTTTGCGCAGAACGGAAGTTTTGACGGAATCTGGGCTCATGCGGCGCCCTCGCTTAAGGGGTGGATGCCGTCAAGATGCGCAGAAAGCGCCGCGCAGTCAATCCAGATGCGGTTCGAAGAATTCCAGCAAGCGGGACGGCAGCCAATCCAGCGTGCCAGGGAAAGCGCCGGAGGCGAAGCCCACGTGGCCGCCGTGGAGAGGGAATTCCAGCGTGACGCTGTCGGCCACGTCGGCCTGACGCGGCAGCGCCTGTTCCGGCAGGAAGGGATCGTTGCGCGCGTTCAACACCAGAGTGGGGCGGGCGATCTGACCCAGCCGAGGCTTGGCGCTGGCGCTGCGCCAGTAGTTGAGGGCGGTGCCGAAGCCGTGAATCGGCGCGGTGACCAGGTCGTCGAATTCAATGAAGGTGCGTGCGCGGCGGAGTTTGCCCCCGTCGAACAGGCCGGGGTGGCGCTGTAGCGATTCCAGCGCTTTGGGCTTGAGCGTGCCCATGAACATGCGGGTGTACAGCAGTTTGCCCAAGCCCCTGTCCAGCTGGGTGCTGGCCGCCACCAGATCCAGCGGCGCGGACACCGCCGCCGCCGCGCGCGGCAGCGCCAGCGCGCCTTCGTCCGCCAGGTAGTTGAGCAGCATGCTGCCGCCAAGCGATACCGCGGCGGCGGCCAAGATCGGGAAGCGTTGAGCCAGCCGGCTCAGAATCCAGCGCACTTCGGCACTGTCGCCGGCGTGATAGGCGCGCGGCAGAGGATTGTCCACGCCGCCGCAGCCGCGAAAGTGCGGCACCACGCCATGCCAGCCGCGCCGCTGAACCGCCAGCATGAGCGCGCGCGCGTAGTGGCTGTCGCTGCTGCCTTCCAGTCCGTGAAACAACACGACCAGCGGCGCGCCGGGCCGCCCGGCGACAAAGTCCAGCGCGATACGGGCGCCATCCGGCGTGTCCCACAGCTCGCGGCGGTAGTCGGGGCGCGGGGTCTTGATAGCCAGCGCCGGCCAGATGGTTTGGGCATGGCCGCCGCGCAGCCAGGCGGGAGACTGGTAAGCCATGGCTCAGGCCGGCTTTTTCTGAGCCGATTTGGGGCGGAAGGCTTTGACCACCGCCTCATGGGTTTCGATATAGGGACCGTCCAGCAGGTCGATGCAGTAGGGGACGGCGGCGAAGATGCCGGGAGTGTCCACTTGGCCGTCGGCGCTGCGCAGGCCTTCCAGCGTTTCCTTGATCGCCTTGGGCTGGCCGGGCAGGTTGAGAATCAGCGCTTGCTTGCGGATCACGCCCACCTGGCGGGACAGGATGGCGGTGGGCACGAAGCGCAGGCTGATCTGACGCATCTGCTCGCCGAAGCCGGGCATCTCGCGGTCCGCCACCGCCAGCGTGGCCTCGGGGGTGACGTCGCGGGCGGCCGGGCCGGTGCCGCCGGTGGTCAGCACCAGTTGGCAGCCTTCCTCGTCCACCAGCGTCTTGAGCGCGGCTTCGATTTGCGGCTGCTCGTCCGGGATCAGGCGGGCGACGACGACGAAGGGGCTGGCCAGCGCGGCGGTCAGCCAGTCCTGCAGCGCCGGAATGCCCTTGTCTTCGTACACGCCGTTGCTGGCGCGGTCGGAGATCGAGACCAGGCCTACTTTCAGCATCACTCGTCGTCCTCTTGGTCCTGCTGGTGCAGGCGCGGCTTGCCCGGTTCCGGAATCACGTCCTTGACGGCCTGATAGAGCAGGCGGAAGGACTTGGGCGGTTTATTGTCCTGTTTTTCCTTGCGCGCGTTGCGGATCAGCGTGCGCAGCTGCTGCGGATCCGCGGCGGGGAAGTCGGTGACAAAGCTGGCCAGCATCTTGTCGTCTTCCATCAAGCGCTCGCGCCAGCGTTCCAGCAGGTGCTGCCAGGCGATGTGCTCGGACGATTCGCCTTTGAGAATTTGCAGGTATTGCTGGATCGGCTCCGGGTCCACGTCGCGCATCAGCTTGCCGATGTATTGCAGTTGGCGGCGCAGCGCGCCGTGCGCGGTAAAGCGTTTATAGTCCAGAATAGCGGTGAGGAGGTCTTCCGGCAGCTGCATTTTCTTCAGCGTGTCCTTGGACAGCTCCACCAGTTCGCGGCCCAGGTCTTGCAGCGCATCCATGTCGCGCTTGCGCTGGGATTTGCTGACGTAGCCGTCGTCCGGGCTGTCGTTCTGGTAATGGGTCATCGTTGGCAATTCTCAATCGGTTTTCTCAAGGCTGGTATGATACCGGAAAAGGCCTCCGGCCGTTTCGACCATTGCGAAAGACACTAGATGGAAGACAAGACATTCAGTTTCAGCCAGGCCGCGCTGGAGGACATCGCCTCCCGCGTCATCGAACTGGCAAAGGCCGAAGGCGCCAGCGCCGCCGAAGCCGATGTTTCCGAAGGACTGGGCCAGACCGTGAGCGTGCGCCTGTCCGAGGTGGAAACCATCGAATACAACCAGGACAAGGGCGTGGGCGTAACCGTCTACCTGGGCCAGAAGAAAGGCCACGCCAGCACTTCCGATTTTTCCGAAGAGGCCTTGGCCGACACCGTGCGCGCCGCGTTGGACATCGCGCGCTACACCGCCGAGGATCCGTGCGCCGGCTTGGCGGACTCCCAGTTGATGGCCACCGAGTTTCCGGACCTCAGCCTGTACCATCCGTGGTCGCTGCCGGTGGAGGAGGCCATCGAACTGGCCAAGTCCTGCGAGGCCGCGGCGCTGGCCGCCGATCCGCGCATCCGCAACTCCGAGGGCGGCACCGTCTCGTCGCAGTCCAGCCACTTCGCTTACGCCAACAGCCACGGATTCATCGCCGGCTACGCCAGCAGCCGCCACAGCATTTCCGCTGCGGTGGTGGCCGAGGACGGCGGCGCGATGCAGCGCGATTACTGGTATTCGTCGGCGCGCCGGCGCGAGGATCTGGACGCGCCGGAAGCCATCGGCGCCAAGGCCGGTCAGCGAGCGGCGCGGCGACTGGGCGCGCGCAAGGTGAAGACCGGGCAGTATCCGGTGGTATTCGAGGCGCCGATAGCCGCCTCGTTGCTCAGTCATCTGGTGGCCGCCATCAGCGGCGGCAGTCTGTACCGCAAATCGTCCTTCCTGCTGGACTCTCTGGGCAAGCCGGTGATGTCGGCCAATGTCACCATAGACGAAGACCCCTTCTTGCTGCGCGGCATGGCCAGCGGCGCCTTCGACAACGAGGGCGTGGCCACGGTGGCGCGCCGGCTGGTGGACAAGGGCGTGCTGCAGGGTTATATGCTGGGGAGCTATTCGGCGCGCAAGCTGGGCATGCAGACCACCGGCAACGCCGGCGGCGCACATAATCTGGTTGTGCATTCCACCGGCGAAAGCCTGGAGGAGTTGCTGCGGACTATGGGCACCGGCCTGTTGGTGACCGAACTACTGGGCCAAGGCGTCAACACGGTAACCGGCGATTACTCGCGCGGCGCGGCCGGCTTCTGGGTGGAGCGCGGCGTGATCATGCACCCGGTGGAGGAAATCACCATTGCGGGCAATCTGCGCGAGATGTTCATGCAGATAGACGCGGTGGGCAACGACGTGCTGGAGCGCGGCGGCCGGCAGATGGGCTCGGTGCTGTTGCGCAGCATGATGGTGGCCGGCGAGGCCTGAGAGCCTGCTCAATGTCTGCTGCGCATCGGCGATACGGCGTTAATAACCGCTTCGAAACGCTCATGTCTCCCTTGACCATTCCGCTTTCTCAGCGGTTTTCGCCTTGTCTCGCTCTTGCTCGCGAGACTTTGGACAGGCTCTAAGGCAGGCGATGGCGGATTTGTTCGCGCCCGAAGAGGGCGGCTGGCTGGAGCGCCTATCGCCTGGCGCGGCCTTATTGCATCGCCGCGTCTGCGAGATCGACGCGGTCTTGCTGGCGGAAGTGGAGGCGGTGCTGCGGCAAGCGCCTCCGCGCGGCATGCAGACGCCGGGCGGACGAGCGATGTCGGTCGCCACAACCAGCTGCGGCGCTTACGGCTGGGTGTCCGATGCGCGCGGCTACCGCTACGCCGAGCGCGATCCCGGCAGCGGGCAGCCTTGGCCGGCGATGCCGGCCTTGTTGCGCGTTCTGGCCGAGGAGGCCGCGGCCGAAGCCGGCTTCCCCGGCTTCGCGCCGGATGCCTGTTTGATCAATTGCTATGCGCCGGGCGCCAAGATGTCCTTGCATCAGGACAAGGACGAGCGCGATTTTGGCGCGCCCATCGTGTCCGTGTCCCTGGGCTTGCCGGCTACCTTCCTGTTCGGCGGCCTTAGCCGCGCCGAGCGTCCCGGGCGCGTCGAGCTGCGCCACGGCGACGTGCTGGTGTGGGGCGGGCCGGACCGCATGCGTTTCCACGGGGTGTTGCCGGTGGCGGAGGGCGAGCACCCTTTGCTGGGGCGCCGCCGCATCAATCTGACTTTTCGCAAGGCGCGCTGATCCATGGCTGAACCGGCCGATTCCACTTCGCTGTCTTTATCCCTATCCTTGCCCGCGGATTTCCGCCGGGAGGACTTCATGGCTTTCCACCGTCGCGACGCGCAGGAGCTTTCCGAGCGGGTGACGGCCCAGAGCTTGCGCAAGGGTTTGCTGTGGCGGGGCGCGCCGGCCTGCCTCAGCATGGATTTCGATGCGGATGCGGTTCGGGTGGGCCTGGATGCGGATGCGCCGCCGCGGGATGCCGACGAGACCGTGTTGATAGGCATGGCGCGCCGCATGTTGGGACTGGAGCAGCCGGTGGCGGATTTCGAACGCGCGCATCGCGGCCATCCCCAACTGGCGGCGCTGCTCGCCGCTCGCCCCGGTTTGCGCGTGCCGCAGACGGCCACCCCGTTTGAGGCGCTGGTCTGGGCGGTTACGGGCCAGCAGATTAGCGTGCATGCCGCGATCTCGCTGCGGCGCCGGCTGATGCTGTTGGTCGGCAACCGCCACAGCGGAGGTCTGCTATGTCATCCGTCGCCGTGTCAGGTCGCGGCGCTGGAGCCGGATCAACTGGGCCTGGCCGGCTTCTCGCGCGCCAAAACCCGGACCTTGCTGGAGCTGAGCCGGCAGACGGCCGACGGGAGCTTGCCGTTGCAGGGGTGGCTGGACGGCGGCGCGCCAGAGGAGATCGCCGCGCGGCTGCTGGCCATGCCCGGCATCGGTCCGTGGACGGTCAGCTATGCGCTGCTGCGCGGCTATGGCTGGCTGGACGGTTCTCTGCACGGGGACGTGGCGGTGCGGCGAGGCCTGCAGCGTCTGCTGGGGAAGGCCGAGGCGGTGTCGCCGCGCGAAACCGAGCAGTGGCTGCAAGGCTTCGCGCCGTGGCGCGCGCTGGTGGGGGCGCATCTGTGGGCGATGCAGACGGCGGCCGGCTATTAATGGCTTGTAAAAGTCCGCTGCGCTTCGTGGGATGTGGCGCGTCGGGTGCCCCTTCGAAACGCCCATGAGCCTCTAGTTCATGCCGCTTTTTCGGCGATTTGCGTCTGGCCTCGCTCTGGCTCGTTAGGCTTTGAGCCGCTTCCGGGCGCGTCCAAGGGCTTTCCTCCGCGCGAAGTTGGCGCTGGCCGCGGCGTTTGACTACCCTAAATAGTACAAGAAGCCGTGCGGCGTCCGGCGACCGGTCCGCCGCCAACATAGCCACGCGAGGTGCGGGATGGGGAGGCAATCCGATATCGGACTGGTGTTGTCGGGGGGTGGCGCGCGCGCGGCTTACCAAGTGGGGGTGTTGCTGGGGATCTCCCGGCTGCTGCCGGATGCGCGCGTCAACCCCTTTCCCATCATCTGCGGCACGTCGGCCGGGGCAATCAACGCGGTGGCGCTGGCCTCCGGCGCCGGCAACTTCCACTTGGCGGTATCCACGCTGGCGCAGATGTGGAAGCAATTGCACATTCAGGATGTCTACGACGCCAGTTCCGGCTATTTCCTGAAGACCTTTTTGCACTTTGGCCTGTCCGTGATGTCCGGCGGCCGGCTGTGGCGCAACCCCAAAAGCTTTCTAGACAACGCCCCGCTGCGCGAGCTGCTGACCAAGGTCATGGTGTTCGAGGGCATAGACCATTCCGTTCGCCACGGCGCGCTCAAGGCGCTGGCGCTGACGGCCTCGTGTTACACCACGGGGATGTCGGTCACCTTTTTCCAGGGCGCGGACAGCCTGGAGGAGTGGGAGCGCTATCAGCGGCTGGGCATGCGCGAGCGTATCGGTATCGAGCACATGATGGCCACCTCGGCCATCCCCTTGATTTTTCCCTCGGTGTGCATAGGGGAGAAGTTTTACTGCGACGGCGCGGTGCGTCAGTTGTCGCCCTTGTCGCCGGCATTGCACCTGGGGGCGGAAAAGCTGTTTGTGGTTGGTCTGGCCAGTAAGCGGCCGGACACCATAGAACGCCGCCATAGCGGTTTTTATCCGTCGCCGGCGCAGATATTCGGGCATCTGCTCAACAGCGTGTTCATCGACAGCATGTCGGTGGACATGGAGCGGCTGACCCGGGTCAACCATACCGTGTCGCTATTGCAAAGCCACGAGGAACTGGCGCGCCAGACTAAGTTGCGCAAGGTGGACATCTTCATGCTCAACCCCAGCAAATCGCTGGAGGGCATCGCCTACAAGCACACTCGCCTGTTTCCGCCCTTGCTGCGCTTCCTGATGAAGGGCACCGGCGCCACCCGCCACCGGGGCACGGCCTTGGCCACGTATCTACTGTTTGAGCCAGGCTATACCCGCGAGTTGATCGCCTTGGGCTATAAGGACGCCTTGCACCAGAAAGAGGCTATCCGCCGCTTCCTGGAACTTTAAGGCGCGGCGCGGTTCTGAATCCTCCATGTTGTATGGCACAATCATGCGCCATGACGTTTTACCGCCAAACATTGAGGAAGATATGGGCTTGAGCAACCGACAAGGTTTTCTGCTGATCGCCGCCGCCTGCGCCGGCGCGATGGGCTTTGCACTATTCGCGCAGTACCAACTGGGTCTGGAGCCTTGCCCGCTGTGCATTTTCCAGCGCATCGGCGTGATCGCCACCGGCGTGGTCGCCTTGTTGGCGGCCATGGTCAACCCCGGTCGTTGCGGCGTCAGAGCCTGGGGCGGTTTGACGATTCTGGCGGCTTTGGGCGGCCTGTCGGTGTCGCTGCGCCAACTGTGGCTGCAACACCTGCCGGCGGATCAGGTGCCGGCCTGCGGTCCGGGCCTGGAGTTTCTGATGGAATCCTCTCCGTTGATGGAGGTGATCTCCAAGGTGCTGAAGGGCAGCGGCGAGTGCGCCGCCGTGGATTGGACCTTCCTGGGGATGGCAATGCCGTTCTGGGTGGCCGTGTTCTTTGTCGGCGTGATCGGCTTTGCCGGCTGGCTGCTGGCGCGCAAATCGGCGTGACGTCTAGACCCGAGCATTGACAAGGCCGCCTTGAGCGGCTTTTTCTTTGAGCCATGATTTTATTGCATGGCTTTGAATGTAAATAATAATGTCTACATCGCCAGCGGCGAATCCTTGTGACCGCTTTGTCATTTTGGTGCAACATCTGAAATTTAATTAACATATTGATTTTTAAGGAAAGGGTGGCCTGCGGCGCTATGAGCGTCAGCACGCGGCCGCCCGCACCCCCTTTGTTACGCCCAGTGGGGCAGCGTAGTTGCGCGCGCCGCCACCCGCGGAGCGCGTTGCCGGCGGTTTGGGCGGCAGAGAGCAAACTACAAGGGGGTAAGGAGATGAAACGCAGCTATCTGGCAGTTGCCGTGGCGGGCTTGGGGTTGGGCATGGGCGCTTGGGCGGAGGAGGAGGTCGTCACGCTTGAGCGGGTGACGGTAACCGGCTCCAATATCAAGCGCATTGGCAAGGAAAAGGCACTGGCGGTGGAGGTGATCAAGAAAGAGGATATCGACAAGACCGGCGCGTCCACCGTGATCCAGTTGTTGGACCGGCTGCCGTCGGTGGGAAGCCTGCTTGCCGGCACCAACTCCGGCAGCTTCGCCGCCGGCGCGGCCACGGCCGGTTTGCGCGGAATGAGTTCCAAATACGTGTTGGTGTTGTTGAACGGCCGGCGCCTGCCCAATTACGCGATGTTCATTAGCGGCACAGACGCTTTCGTCGATCTGAACACCCTGCCGCTGTCGGTGATTGAATCCGTGGAGATTCTGCGCGACGGCGCCTCGGCTATTTACGGTTCGGACGCGGTGGCCGGCGTGATCAACTTCAAGACCCGGCGCAATTTCCGGGGCGCCGAGGCGACGCTGCGTGGTGGCGGCAACCTGGACGGCGACGGCATTGAGCAGGGCCTGAGCCTGAGCGGCGGCTTTGGCGATCTGGAGCGGGACGGCCAGAACCTGCTGCTGTCTTTCGACGTTTTCCAACGCGAGCCGGTATTCAACCGCAATCACGATGCCACCCGCAGCAACGACTACCGCTTTCAAGGCGGTCCGGACTTGCGCAGCGGTGCGCAATGGGGCTATTGGAATGATCGGACGCCCAATGCCGACAGAAGCAACGCGCTGGCCAAGCCCTTGCCGGGCTGCCCGCCATGGCGGCTGACCACGCGACCCAGCGGCGCGAAATTGTGCGTGTCCGATGTCGATGAGCTGGGCACGCAGCTGTCCCCGCGGACCAGCCGTTACGGCTTGATGGCCAATTACACCAAGCGCCTGAGCGGCGACGCCGAGTTCTTCGCCGAGCTGGGGGTGAACCGTAGCCAGACGCCGCTGGACGGCGGCTATTCCTTTATCCAAACCATCGTCACGCCAAGCTGGGCGATTTATCCGCGGGACGGAGGGCTGGCCACGGTATACCCGGATTTCAAACCCACCGACAATTTGCAGATCACTCGCAATCTGTCGGAAAACGGCCGGCGGCTCAACGAGGTCACCAGCGACACTTACCGTGCGGTGGCGGGCGCGCGCACGGTGCTGAAGGGCTGGGACCTGGAAGGTTCGTTGAACTTGGGGCTCAACAAGGCGGAGGCGCGGCAGAACAATGTGGTGCTCGGCGATGCCTTCCTCTCCATGCTGCGGGACGGCGCCGACGGGCAGCCGCTTTACAACCCGTTCTCGCAGCACAACGACGCAGCCGCGCTGCGGCCGTATCTGACCACCATCGCCAACACCTCCTCGTCGCGCTTGTCGGCGTTCGAATTCAAGGCCAGCAACGACGAATGGTTCAAGCTTCCGGCCGGCGCCGCCGGTTTCGCCGCCGGTTTGCAGTGGTCACGCGAGGCGATTGACTCGCAGCCGGACACGCTGCTGCAAACCGGCAAGATCATGAACTTCGCTGTCCAGCAGAGTTTGCGGGCCAGCCGCTCGGTACTATCCGCCTTCGGGGAGGTCAATCTACCCGTGTTGAAGAGTCTGGAGGTTCAGTTGGCGGTGCGCGCCGACCACTACAGCGATTTCGGCGACACTTTCAATCCCAAGCTGGCTTTTTCCTTTCGTCCTTGGGAGCCGGCGATGCTGCGCGGCTCTGTCACCAGCGGCTTCAAGGCGCCGACGCTGCCCCAGCTGTACGCGTCGCGACAGGCCTACACATCGGTGTACGACTACGCGCAGTGCGCCGACCGCGGCATCCCCCGGGAGCGCTGCGGCCTGGCAAGCAATCAGCTGCGCAGCGGCGGCAATGCCGCGCTGAAGCCGGAGGACTCCCGGAACTACGCGCTCGGCCTGGTGTTGCAGCCTAGCCCGGCATTGTCGGCTACCGTGGACTGGTACCGGATCGAAGTGTCTAATACCGTGCAGTCGCTGGACCCGCAATACGTGCTGGACAACTCGGACCGCTTTCCCGGTTTCGTGGTGCGCAAGCCCGCCGATCTTCCCGGTGTCAGGGGCGATATCGACTACATTTCCGCGCCGTACATGAATATCGGCAAGACCCGGACTTCTGGTGTCGACATCGATGTGCAGTACGACTGGTCGCTGGGCGCTTACGGCAAGCTCAAGTTCCGTAATGCGCAAAGCCGCATCTTCAGCTACCAGGAGTCGCAGACCGAGACCGATCCGATGCTGGAGTACGCCGACTACGGCGCGCAGCCGCGCTGGAAAAACGTTTTCGAAGCGAGTTATAGCCGGGGCGGCTATTCTGTGGGGCTGACGGCGCGCAGCTACGCGTCCTTCAAGAATCTGTACTCCCAGCTATACCGCAATGCCGGAGGTGTGAAAGAGAGGGTGGGGAGCTATACCGCGCTGGACCTCAATTTCGGTTTCAAGCCGATCAAGAGCCTCAGCATCAGCGGCGGCATCCGCAATCTGGGCAACCGGATACCCAGCTACGCCACCGGCGCCGGTTTCAGCGGCGGGGCGTCGGCTTATTCCGGCCCCGCCACCGATTTATGGGGGAGGATGTTTTACCTGTCCGGCCGCTACGCGTTCTAGGGCGGCGCCTAGCCCGCATCGGACTTTCACGGCGTTGCACGGCGAGGAGGGCTGCGCCGCCGTCCGCGCTAGTGCTGCGGCGTCAAGGTGTCGGGAGCGGGGCTGACCGCGTTGCGGCCGGAGCGCTTGGCGATATAGAGTGCGCTGTCGGCGTCTTCATAGAAAGTACGGCCATTGTCGTCCGTTTCCGGCACCCGTGCGGCGACGCCAATGCTGCAGGTGACTTTGCGTAGAGGGCTTTTCAAATGAGGTAGCTCCAGCTCTTCCAGTCGTGCGCGAAAGCCTTCCGCGGCGGCCACAGCCTGGTCCTGGCCGCATTCTTCCAGTAGCACGCCGAACTCTTCCCCGCCCAAGCGCGCCACGATGTGGCGACGGGGGCTGAAGTAGGCGTTCAGCTCCTGCGCCAGCCGTTGCAGGATCAGATCGCCGGCGTAATGCCCGTAGTGGTCGTTGTAACCTTTGAAGTTGTCCACGTCCAGGATCAAAAGCGCCAGGGTTTTCCCGGCTGCGCGGTGCTTGTCCAGCGTCGGCGCCAGGATCTCGTCGAAGTGCCGGCGGTTGTAAAGTCCGGTGAGGCCGTCGGTGTTGGCCTGCAACAAAAGCTTGGATTGCCGCGACACGAAGCGGACGCTGCCGGCCAGAAACAGCAGGATGGCGGTGGTGACGCCGCTCCAGAACACCGAGGCCAGCGTCAGCAGCAAGACGCTGAGCACCAGCACGCCACAGGAGGCCAGCAGATAAGCCGGCAAAATGCCTTGGCGGTGCTTGTAGCGGCAGAGCAGCAGGTCCAGCAGCAGGATGGCCAGCGCGTTGATAAGGGCCTTCCATCCCAGAGGCAGCGGCACAGGAGTGTTGTCTTGTTGTAAACCGTAGAGCAGGAAGGCGTTGATCTCCACGCCGGGCATGCCGCGGTTGTTGGCCGACAGCGGCGTGGCGTGGATGTCGCCCAGGCCGGTGGCGGTGGCGCCCACCAAGACGATTTTGCCGGCAAAGAAGGACGGAGGCAGTTGATTGAGCGCGTCGATATAAGATACCTGCTGGAATGGCGGGGAGCCTGTCAGATAGGGCACCATTACCGGGTCTTCGCGCAGCCAGCTGTCAGGATTGCCGTGAGGCATCCCCAGCTTTTGCTGGTCGGATTGGCGCCGGCCATTAGCCAGGTCCAGTACGGCCTGCGCGAAATTGGGGTGATGGGGCGAGCCCAGTCCCGCTTTCAGGTAGACGCGGCGTATCACGCCATCGCTGTCCAGTTCGTAGTCTGTATGACCCAGGCCGGCGCTTGCGGCGGCGATGCCGGGCAAGGGGCGGGTTTCGGTCAGACGGTTGCCCTGCATTTCGGGAAACACCGGACTGATGACTTTCCCGTTGCGGCGAATGGCGTCGGCCAGCGCTTGATCCGACTCCGGCATATTGTGCGAGGGCTCGGCCAAGACGATGTCCAGGCCCACGGCTTTAGCCTGCGCCAGCTTGTCCACTAGCTGGGCGTGATACTCGCGCGGCCAAGGCCAGCGCCCCAGTTCAGACAGGCTGCGCTCGTCCACCGCGACGACAACGATGTCGCTGGTCTGGTTATGGTTGGACTTGAGCCGGATCAGCCCGTCGTACAGCCAGAAGTCCAGCCGAAGCAAAAGGCCGGAGAGAGTCAGCAGGGCCGCCAGCAGGGCCAGCAAAAACGGCAACAAGCGCAAAATCTTGTCGCGATAGTGAGTTAGCATTTTGTCATTCTAGGGAAGTTTTCCGGGGAGAGTGAGCATTTCTTGCTCCTCAGTCGCCAAGTAGCCGTGTTCTCCTTCTACCTTGACTGTCGCTTTGTATTGCCCGGCAGGCAAGGCTTCCAGCGCTTTCAGCTCCCATTGCGGGCGATCGCTGCTCAGCGAGAGCGGGGACGTGTTTGCGTTGGCGGCCTGAGCCGCGGTCAGCGTTAGCGTGTAGCGCGCGCGCGCGATGGGATAGGGGCGGGCCGCCAGCACCGGCGTGGTGTTGTCCAGGCGGCTAAGCCACCCTTTGGATTCCACTTTTTGCGCGGCGGAGAAAGGTCCCGGCTGGCCTTGCGCGTCCAGCCGCGCCAGTCTCCAGTACCAGATGCCGGATTCAGGCAACTCGGCTTTAAACTCGGCCTCGGTCAAGGTCTGTTCCAGCAGAGGCTGGGCGAAATCCGGTTGACGCGAAATCTGCAGCCGCAGCGGCCGTTCCGGGCTGGCGTCCACCCGCAGGGGCAGGGATTTGCCCCGCAACTGGGTGCCGTCCGCGCGCGTGAACAGCAGCGGCGGCAGCGGGTAGGCTCGCAGCTTGAAGCTGCGCGTGCTGTCGTAGCCTTCCAGTCCAGAGCGGTTCTTGGCGCGGACTTTCAGCACGTAATCGCCGTTGCCCGGCAGGCGCGGATAGTAGCGCGGGGTTTGCAACTGGCGCTCAGCCAAGCGTTTCTTGCCGCTCAGCGTGACGCGATAGGATGCCGCGCGTTCGTCGCGCTGCCACTCCAAAGGCGGAGGGTTGAATTGGCTGTTGTCCGCCACGGTGGAGAGGTCGGGCGGCGAAGGCAGCTCCTCAGGTTTGCTGGGCCCGCTTTTGCGGTTGGACAGGGTGCCGAAACCGGCGGGCACGTCCACCTTGCTGCGGCGGCCTTTGACTTCCACGCTGCCTTTGAGCACTTCCGCCAAGGTCTCCTCTCCGCCGGCGGCGTTGACGCGGAATTCGGTGCCGCGCACGGTGGTCACCGCCGACGGGGTGCGGATCTCGTAGCGGCTGGGCATCAGGATGTTGGGAATCACAGAATTGCCGGTGCTGCCGTTGTTCAGCTTGATCTGAGACTGGATTGCCCCGGTGCTGGGATAGTAGACCTGGGTTTGCAGGCTTAGGTCCGTGTTGGCGTTGACGATCAGGGAAGAGCCGTCGACGAAGCGCAGTTTGATCATGGCGTCGTTTCCGGTCGTGAAACGGGTGCCTTTGGGATATTTTTTGCCCACCGCCAGTTCCAACGGCTTGCCCTTGGCGTCGGCCGCGGCCGACTCCCCGGACATTTCTTCCAGCGTGGCGTCGGATTGGGTCTGCTTGATCCAGGGGTAGGGGACCCGCAAGATGCTGCCGGGAATCAGCCGATAAGGGTTGGCGATGCGATTTCTGGTTTGCAGCTTCGGCACATAAGCAGGAGACGACAAATGCTCGGCCGCCAGCGACCACAGGTTGTCGCCGTTTTTGACCGTATATTCCCAGATGGCTTTGTCGGCGGGGTCGCCTGCCAAGGCCAGCGTGCTAGCAAAGCAGCCAGTCACCAGGATTAAATTGCGCATAGTTGAATCTCTTTATATGGAATACCGAAAGTCAACCAAAAGTATCACCGTAGCCTAGACGCATTGCAAGCTGATAAGCAATAGAATGGTAGCTGTTTGTCTTAAATTGGGAGATAAGCGAATGATTGCTTGAAATCTGCGACGCAAAATGCAAAAAAGCAGCCTAAAGGCTGCTTCTTCGCAATGCTTGGCGGAGTGGACGGGACTCGAACCCGCGACCCCCGGCGTGACAGGCCGGTATTCTAACCAACTGAACTACCACTCCAGCAATTGGTGGGCGGTACTGGACTCGAACCAGCGACCCCTGCCGTGTGAAGGCAGTGCTCTACCAACTGAGACTAACCGCCCAAAACTGTTTTCCGTTTCCGGGTACTGCTATGCAATGCTTGTTGGCGGAGTGGACGGGACTCGAACCCGCGACCCCCGGCGTGACAGGCCGGTATTCTAACCAACTGAACTACCACTCCAACCGTAAAACCTTGGTGGGCGTTGACGGAGTCGAACCGCCGACATTCTGCTTGTAAGGCAGACGCTCTACCAAC
>NZ_JBRBAF010000012.1:0-147737 GCF_052805975.1 Chromobacterium sp. W521 | reverse complement strand
TGTGAAAGTTTTTTGACAACACCCACCCCATGTAAGCTATCTACATGATTTATATTGAATCACCCGCGCAAACAAATTTAAGCCTGGTCACCGGCACTGATAAGGACTGTCGCTTTCGGATTGAAAAAACGATAATTCCTCCCCTCGTCCGCCCTTCTAGAAGCACGATAATGCGCAACAAAACCTGGATTTTCGACCTGGACGACACGCTGCACCACGCCAGCGGCGGCATTTTCGCCCACATCAGCCATGCGATGTCCGCCTATATGATGAAACATCTGCATGTGGACGCCGTGGAAGCGCGCTTGTTGCGGGAGCGTTACTGGGCGCAGTACGGCGCCACCATGCACGGCCTGGTGACCCATCACAACATCGATCCGCACGACTTTCTATTGGAAACCCATAAATTGGAGGAACTGGAGCAGTGGCTGTTCGCCGAACACAATCTGGCGGAGTCGCTGCGCGCCCTGCCCGGTCGCAAGGTGATTTTCTCCAACGGGCCGCATCACTATGTGGAAGGCATCTTGCAGCGTTTGGCGATAGAACGGCATTTCCATTCCATTTACGGCGTCGAGCAACTGAACTATGTACCCAAGCCTCACGTGAGCGCCTTCCGTAAAGTGCTGGCCAGAGAGAAACTGGATCCGCGACACTGCATCATGGTGGAGGACTCGCTGCCCAATCTGCTGACGGCGAAGAAGCTGGGCATGAAAACAATCTGGGTCAGCAAGCAGGTTCGGCGACCAGCGCATGTGGATATCCGCATCTCCTCCATTGGAGAACTGGCGCGCCGACGCTGGGACTGAAATGAAAAAAGGCCGGTTTCCCGGCCTTTCCTATATAGAGAGTATCCCGCTTACTTCAACTTGATCTCGGACCACACCTTGTTCAGCTCGCGGCGGTCCTTGGCGTTCAGGTCTTTCAGCTGCTGCAGACGCGGCAGTTCGCTGGCGGTCGGGAAGATCGCATGCACCTTGGTCAGTTCCGGTTTGACGAACTTGCCAGCGGCGGCGTTGGGATTGCCCGACCCCATCTCGTTGGTCAGACCGGAAGCGTTCTTGCCGTCCAGCATGAAGTTGATGAACTTGTAGGCCAGGTCCTTGCGCGGCGCATCCTTCAATACCACGAAGTTGTCCAGCGACAGGGTGTTGCCTTCTTTCTGTAAACCAAAATTGACGCCAAACTTGCGGCCGGCCTTCTTGGCGTCCTGCTGTGCCTGGTACATATCGTTGGAATAGCCCAGCGCAACATAAATGTTGCCCACGGTCAGCTCCTTGATATAGCTCTGGTTGTTGAAAGCCGCCCAGTAAGGCTTGGCTTTCAGAATCACGTCGCGCGCGGCTTTCCAGTCCGCCGGGTTGGCGGAGTTGGCCGGCTTGCCCAGATACATCAAGGCGGCGGACACCAGTTCGCGCTGGGAATCCAGCACAGTGATCTTGCCCTTGAGCTTGGCCAATACGGCTGGATCGAAGATCAAGGCCCAGCTATTGGCCTTATCCAGCAAGCCCAGCTCTTTCAGCTTGGTTTCGTTGTAGCCCAGCAGCGTGGTGGTGAAGGCGTAGGGTACGGAATACTGGTTGCCCTTGTCGAAGAAGCTGTTCAGATAGCCTGCGTTCAGGTTCTTGAAATTGGGCAGCTGCTTTTTATCCAGCGGCTGAGCCTTACCCTGCTTGATCAGCGCTTCCACCGCGAAGCCGGTAGGCACCACGATGTCGTAGCCCTTGGCGCCGGCGGCCAGCTTGGCCAGCATTTCTTCGTTATCGCCGTAGAAGTCCTGCACCAGCTTGCACTTGCAGTAGGCTTCGAAGCTCTTGGCGGTGCTTTCCGACAGGTAGTTGTTCCAGTTGTAGAGGTGCAGTTCTTCCGCTGCGTACGCCTGAGCAGATACGGCCAGGGCAAGCGTCACGAGGACTTTTTTCATTGCGTTTTTCCTTCTATTCGCACAAGTGCGTTGCGACTACATGAAAAACCGGCCGGCTCCCTTGTGCCCGGCCGGGGCCCTACTACTTAGACCCGCCAACAAAACCCCTGATCCTGCGTTGCGCCTCCTGGTCGTACGACTTGTACTGCCTGCGTCGGCGCGCCTTGGCTCAGGTATGCTGCGCGGTTTTGTTTGCGGCTCTTAAAACAGGCTTTTAGCCATTGGCCCGCAATGCGCTGGGCGACACGCGCGAAGCAATGACGATCAGCACCAAGGTCAACAACATCAGCAAACTGGAAACCGCGTTCACCTCCGGCGTCACCGCGATCTTGATCATCGAGTAGATCTCCAACGGCAGCATGCTGGCGCCGGCGCCGGCGGTGAAGAAGGTGATCACGAAGTCGTCAATGGACAGGGTGAAAGCCATCAACGCGCCAGCAATGATGCCAGGCTTGATCACCGGCAGAGTGATCAGACGGAAGGCCTGGAACGGCGTCGCGCCCAGATCTCGCGCCGCTTCCACCAAGCTGTCGTCCATGCCTTGCATCCGCGCCCGCACCACGATGGCGACAAAGCCGATGCAGAAGGCCACATGGGACAGAAGGATGGTGATCATGCCCAGTTCCAGAATGCCGATGAGCTGATTGACGATGACGAAGAAGATCACCAGCGACACCCCCATCAGCAGTTCCGGGATAGCAATGGGCGTCAGCACCAGGAAGGGCAGCAGGCGCAGCTTGTAACGATGCATGGCGATACCGGCCAGCGTGCCCAGCACGGTGGAGCACGCGCTGGCGATGATGCCGATGATCAGCGAGTTGGCCGCCGCGCTCAGCATCTTCTCGTTGTGGAACAGCTTGTCGTACCACTTGAGAGTGAAACCCACCCATTCCGCGTTGAGCCTGGAGTCGTTGAACGAGTACAGCACCACGATGACCAGCGGCAGGTAGAGGAAGAGATAGGTCAGCAGCGCCGACGCCCACAACCAACGGGATTGTTTCTTAGCCACGTTTCTTGCCTCCTCTGCCCACCATCGCGCCCAAGGCCGCGATCAGCAGCACGCCGCCCGTCAACATAATGGACAGCACCGAGCCGAACGGCCAATCGCGAGTGTCCAGGATCTGCTGCTTGATCAGGTTGCCGATCATGATGGAATCGGTGCCGCCCAAGATGTCAGGGATGGCGAACATGCCTAGCGCGGGGATGAACACCAGCGCGGAGCCCGCGAACACACCCGGCAGCGACAGCGGCCATGTCACTCGCCAGAAGCGTTGCCAGGCGTTGGCGCCCAAATCCTGCGCCGCGTCCAACAAGGCCATGTCGTGCTTTTCCAGATTGGCGTACAACGGCAACACCATGAAGGGCAGGTGCACGTAGACCAGGCCGACGATGACGGCGAACGGGGTGAACAGCAGGCGCACCGGCTCGAAGCCCAGCGACGTCACCGCCACATTGAGCATCTTGGTGAACGCCGACTGCGGCCCCAGGATAATCATCCAGGCGTAGATGCGGATCAGGAAGTTGGACCAAAACGGCAAGATCACCAGCAACAGCATCAAGTCGCGGTATTTCTTGCCGGAACGGGCGATCAGCCAGGCCAGCGGGTAGGCCATCAGCAGGCAGACCACCGTGGTGATCCCCGCGTAGCCGGCGGATTTGATGAACAGCTCGATATAGAGCGGTTCATCCACTAGCCGGTAGAAGTTGTCCAGGGTCAGATCCCAGACCAGCTTGCCTTCCTCAAGGTAATACATCGGCGCGAGGCCGCCGTAATCGCCCGGATTGCGGAAAGCCGCCACCACCATGATTAGCGACGGCACCAGGAAAAACAGGATCAGGTAGACCAGCGGCGGCCACGACAGCGCCCACTTGCCGAATCGATCTCGAATCGCCATGCGAGTTTACTCCGTCAGGAAGCTGCCGGCGTCGAAGCGCCAGGCCAGTTCCACGATGTCGTTGTCGTCAAAGAATTTGGCGACGCCCGGGATGCTGTTGGGCAGCATCGCTTCCACCATCACGCCTTCGCCCACTTCCACCACGTAGAGCGTGACGTCGCCCAGGTACAGGCAGTCGTGGACGCGACCCTTGAAATAAGCCTCGTCGTTGTGAGCGGGCAGGCTTTTGTCCAGTTTGACCTTCTCCGGCCGCAACGCCAGCCAGCCGGTCTGCCCTTCGCGCACGTCCGGCACGGTCAGACAGCGCACTTCGCCGCAGCCTTTCAGGTCTACCAGCATCGTGTCGCCATCCACGCTCTTGACCTTGCCCTCCAGCACATTGCACTGGCCGAGGAAGTCCGCGACGAAGCGGTTCTTGGGCTTGCTGTAAATGGTTTCCGGCGCATCCAATTGCTCCACCTGACCATGGCTCATCACCGCGATGCGGTGGCTGAGCGCCAGCGCTTCGCCCTGGTCGTGGGTGACGTAAACGAAGGTGATGCCCACTTCTTTTTGCAGGTTGATCAGTTCCAGCTGCATTTCTTCGCGCAGCTTGGCGTCCAGCGCGGACAAGGGCTCGTCCAACAGCAGCAGCCGCGGGCGGTCCACCAGCGCTCGGGCGATGGCCACGCGCTGACGCTGGCCGCCGGACATCTCATGCGGGTAGCGGTCGCCGAACTGGGTCAGACGCACGTCTTCCAGCAACTCATCCACCTGGGCGGCGATCTTGTCTTTATCCCACTTGGCCATTTTGAGCGGGAAAGCGATGTTCTCGCGCACTGTCATATGCGGGAACAAGGCATAGCTTTGAAACACGGTGTGCACCGGACGTTTTTCCGGCTGCACCTGCGACATGTCTTGACCGTCCAACAGAATCTGGCCGGAATCCGGCTGCTCGAAACCGGCCAACATGCGCAGCAAGGTGGTCTTGCCGCAACCGGAGGGCCCGAGCAGGGTGAAGAACTCGCCAGCTTCTACCGACAAGCTGACATTGTTGACCGCCGTGTAGTCGCCGAAGCGCTTGACGACATTTTTGATTTCAAGGAGAGCCATTATCTTCCCCGCCCAAGAAAAAGGGCGCCAGTTTAACAAAAAAGATAAAGCTGAGGCCGTTGAAATCCCTTGAAAATTCAAGACCTCAGCGCATTTTTTCCATTGTGCGTGCCAAGCGTTCGAACCGGGGCGGTAAGTTGCTATTTTCTCAGCAGAAAACCACGCGCGGCCCGCTGATTTTCGATGCGGCGCAACATGGTTCCAATTCAAATAATTGATGCTTTTTGACAACAACGGTCGGCATCTCGCCGTCTACGAGCCGCCAAACGACGCTTACCACTGCCCTTCATTAAAGAAACGGCGATAGCGCTCCACCCAGCTCGAGATGTCAAAACCGTTGGCCTTCAGCCAGTCGTGGTCGTAGTAGCTGCCCAGGTAGCGGTTGCCGTCATCGCAGATCAGCGTGACGATGGAGCCGCTGCGGCCCTGACTGCGCATCTGCCCCACCAGTTCGCAAACGCCGTAAAAATTAGTGCCGGTGGAACCGCCGCAACGACGACCCAGCACTTCTTCCAGAAAGTGGATGGCGGCGTAGCTGGCAACATTGGGCACCCGGATCACACTGTCGATGACTGTTGGAATGAAAGAGGGTTCCACCCGAGGCCGACCAATGCCTTCCACCCCGGAGCCGCCCTCGCAGCGGCAATCCATGCTGCCGGTATGGAAACTGTCGTAGAACACCGAGTTTTCCGGATCCACCACGCAAACTTTGGTCGGCAACTTCTGGTAGCGCACGTAGCGGCCAAAAGTGGCCGAAGTGCCGCCGGTGCCGGCGCCGCAGACGATCCAGTCCGGCACCGGATTGGGTTCGTACGCCATTTGGGTGAAAATGGTGTCGGCGATATTATTGTTGCCGCGCCAGTCTGTGGCGCGCTCGGCATAGGTGAACTGGTCCATGTAATGACCATTCAGCTCCTGCGCCAGACGCTTGGATTCGTCGTAAATGGTGGCCGGATCGTCCACCAAGTGGCTGCGCCCGCCATAGAATTCGATGGCGCGAATTTTTTCCTGAGAGGTGCTCTTGGGCATCACCGCGATGAAGGGCAAGCCCAACAAGCGGGAAAAATAGGCCTCGGATACCGCAGTGCTACCGCTGGATGCCTCGATGATGGTGCTGCCTTCGCGTATCCAGCCATTGCACAAGCCGTACAGAAACAAGGAGCGCGCCAGCCTGTGCTTGAGGCTGCCCGTGGGGTGAGTAGATTCGTCCTTGAAATAGAGCTGTATCTCCGGCGCGCCGGGGATGGGCAACGGAATCAGATGCGTGTCGCTGGAGCGATTGAAATCGGCCTCGATCTTGCGCACTGCCTGGGCAACCCAATCAGTCATCTTGCTTCTCCAGTGTCGGAAAGTTCTCAATCGGCCATTCTAACGCGACAAGCAAGAAAAAACGCCCCGTAGGGCGTTTTGGGCTCGGATATGGTTTTACGATCAGAACTTGGTGCCGAAGCCGATGCCGAATACCCACGGGTTGATCTTCAGTTCGCCCAGTTTGGCGCCGCCCAGTTGATCGGCGGTCACGTCTGTCTTGATCCAGATTTTCTTAACGTCCAGGTTGACGAACCAGTTCTTGTTGATCGCGTAGTCGGCGCCAAGTTGCAGCGCCGGACCCCAGCTGTTTTTCTTCACGCTCAGGTCCGTCACGCCAGCCACTTTCAGGCCATCATTATAGAAGCGGGTATAGTTGATGCCGGCGCCCACATACGGACGGAAGGTGGCGTCCGGCGCGAAATGGTATTGCAGGGTCAGGGTCGGCGGCAGCACCGATACTTTGCCGACTGAACCGAAAGCGTTAGTGGTGATTTCGTGGCGAGTGGTGCCCAGAATCAGCTCGGCGCCGATATTGTTGGTGATCATGTAGGTGAAGTCGACTTCCGGCGCCCAAGAGTCTTTGGCATCGACATTCAAGCCCGCCACCGCGCCAGAGTTACTCCAACTGGCGTCCGGGTTAACATTGATCACGCGGAAGCGCGCCAGAATGTCGCCTTGGGCGGCAAAGGCGCTAGCGGAAACCAGGCCGATCATTGCGGCGAGAGCGAGCTTTTTCATATTGGGTTCTCCTGTCATGTTTGGTCGAATGCAGGCCTGGCGCTTGCCGCCATCGTTGACTTTGACTGCGGGCAGCAGTAGCGTTCGGCGTCCGGTGGCAGATTATCCAAGCACCTAATATCAAACTTTGCGCCAGATCATGAGATGGTCATGAAATATGCAGATTTACGGGAGTTTGTCTCCCAATTGGAACAACAAGGCCTGCTGAAACGAATTGCGGCCCCGGTCTCCCCGCACTTGGAGATGACCGAGATCGGCGACAGGGTACTGAAAGCCGGCGGCCCGGCGCTGCTGTTCGAACAGCCAGTCAAGGACGGCAAGCGTTTCGATTACCCGGTGCTGGCCAATTTGTTCGGCACGCCCGAACGGGTGGCGCTAGGCATGGGCGCCGCAGACGTAATGCAACTGCGCGAGATCGGCAAGACCCTGGCCTACCTCAAAGAGCCGGAGCCGCCCAAGGGGCTGAAAGACGCCTGGGACAAGCTGCCCTTGCTGAAGCAACTGCTGTCGATGGCGCCGAAGGAAGTCGGCAAAGCGCCATGCCAGCAAATCGTCTGGGAAGGCGAGGAGGTGGATCTGGAGCGCTTGCCGATCCAGCACTGCTGGCCCGGAGACGTGGCCCCGTTGATCACCTGGGGCCTGACCGTGACCCGCGGGCCCAACAAGAAACGCCAGAACCTGGGCATCTATCGTCAGCAGTTAATCGGCCGGAACCGCGTCATCATGCGCTGGCTGGCCCACCGTGGCGGCGCGCTGGATTACCGCGAGTTCCGCCAGCAATTCCCGGATCGTCCCTATCCGGTGGCGGTAGTGCTGGGTTGCGATCCGGCGACGATACTGGGCGCGGTGACGCCGGTGCCGGACACCCTCTCCGAATACCAGTTCGCCGGACTGCTGCGCGGCAGCCGCACCGAGTTGGTGAAATGCCTGGGTTCGGACCTGCAAGTGCCGGCGCGCGCCGAAATCGTGCTGGAAGGGCATATCCACCCGAACGACACCGCGATGGAGGGCCCTTACGGCGACCACACCGGCTATTACAACGAGCAGGACCGCTTCCCGGTGCTGACCGTGGACCGCGTCACCCTGCGCGAAAACGCGATCTATCACAGCACCTACACCGGCAAGCCGCCGGACGAGCCGGCGGTGCTGGGCGTGGCGCTGAACGAGGTGTTCGTGCCCATCCTGCAAAAGCAGTTTCCGGAGATCGTCGATTTCTACCTGCCGCCGGAAGGCTGCAGCTACCGGATGGCGGTGGTCAGCATCAAAAAGCAATACCCCGGCCACGCCAAGCGGGTGATGATGGGCTGCTGGAGTTTCCTGCGCCAGTTCATGTACACCAAGTTCATCGTGGTGGTGGACGACGACGTCAATACCCGGGACTGGAAGGAAGTGATCTGGGCGATCACCACCCGCATGGATCCGGTGCGCGACACCACCTTGATCGAGCACACGCCGATCGACTACCTGGACTTCGCCAGCCCGGTGTCCGGCCTGGGCGGCAAGATGGGCCTGGACGCCACCAACAAGATGCCTGGCGAAACCAGCCGCGAATGGGGCGTGCCCATCGTGATGGACGAGGCGGTCAAACAACGCGTTGACGGGATGTGGCGGGATTTGGGCATTTAACGCCAGCGACAAAAGAAACGGCCCCAAGATCCATTGGGGCCGTTTGTCTACTCAGAGCCTGTTCATGATCTCGCGAGGGAGGGCGAGACAAGGCGAAAACAGCTGAGAATGCAGAGTGTACACAGGGTACATGAGCATTTCGAAGACGTCCTCGCCGAGTCTGTCTCACGACGCGCAGTAGACCGTGAACAGATTTTCAGTGCTTGGGCTGCGTTTCTATCTGGCCCAGCACCACCGCCCTGCCTTGCAAGGGCGAATCCACCCAGCGCAGCACCCGGAAACGAACCGGCTCGCCGGCATGGCCTGCGAGTTCGTCGAGCTGAGATAGGCTGACCGCTCCCGGCTCACTTGAGCGCAGAATGACAAACTGCTTGCCGCCAGCCTGCTGAATCGCTAACTTGGCAAACGGTGCATTGCCCACGCTGACCAACCACCCGCTGTCCCAGGGGCGCTGGCCCATACCCATAATGGCTAGCGCACCCAGCAACAAGGCGGCTCGCGTCCAGGCTCCGCTCATGGCTTGATCAGCGACAAACGGGCATTGGCCGGCAACCACACGTTCAACCCACTGCCGGCCACGCTCATATCCAGGGCATAAGTCTCCGACGCGCTATTTTTGCTCCAACCTACCTCGTCCTGGGCAATATTCACCTGTGGCAAACGTATGGTCTTACCCGATGCCAACTGCAGCTGTGCGGCCGGGAAACCAAAACCCATGGGCCATGGCGAATTGCCTGCCAGGGCCAGACTGGAAGACAGCCGCTGCATCAGACTGCCGTAGTTGCCGCCTCCCACAGCCGCCAAACCGTCGTTCAATGCCCTCTCTCCGGTGTTCGGTCCAGTCACCCACGGCTTCATCACCCCCGCGCCGTACTGATGCAGCATCAACATGCCCGCAGCCAAGGCCTTGGGATAGCAGCTGAAACGGGACGACCAAGCCTTCATATCGCATGCCGGCTGAGACAGGAAACGGCTGAAGTCGCCGCCGCTGCGCAAGTCCGGATGCGCGTCGGAGCTATCGCCGCGACCGCCGCCATAAGTATCGGCGGACACCAGGTAACCCATGGTCTGAGCGGCCAGCTCATCTTCCCAGGTGCTGGAAACAGGGGTGCCCAGGCTGCGCCGATACAGCTTGTTGTAAGAGTAGAGAATATGCTGATACTCATGCGCCAGCGTGGATAACGCCAGGCTCGCGCCGGCCGACTGCGCGGTCCAGGCGCTGGCATTGGCGTCCTTTGCCACCAGCGTGTCTACATTGATGAAAGTCACCAAGGCTTCATTGCTGTTGGCGATGGCGCTGCAGTCCTCACCCGGCTGCTGGCATACCGCGCTTTGCGCCATCGACTTCAGCATCGCGTTGGCAGGGAACACATAGCCGAGCAAGCCCTTGAACGCACTGGCGGGCTGGTTGAGCTGAGCCAACACTAGGTGTACATCCTTGCTTGCGCTGTCGATCACGCCATTACGCCAATCGGCATGCACGGGGCCCCACGGCTCGCTGATAACCGCTGACTCGATGGGATGCACGCTGTTGGCAAAACGCTCGGCCAGGAAATTGGCCTGCTCGGAAGAGACGGGAGCCACGCCATCCTGTGCCCAGACATAGACCATGCCGCCGTTGGGCAAGGCCTGGCTGGCCTTCAGCCTGCTGGACAGCTGCGACTGGGAAATGGTATCGAACCACTGCCGCGTGTCATCCAGTGCGTAAGCTCGCGCCGCAGCGATTCGCGCCTGAACTCGCGCGTGGGCGGGAACCTGCTTGGCCAGCCCGGCCCAAAATTTCGTTTTGCCGTAAAACGCATCGAGTTCCTGCTGCAACTTGCGTTCGGATTCGGAATCGGTCGCCTTGGCCCCCGCAATCCTCGGGCTATAGGCGGCATCGGCGCTGACTTGGGTAATGACCCCCTTCCAGTGGACGGTCATCGGACCGGACAAAGTCAACATCTGCGACCGCGTCGATGCATTGTGGTATTGATAAACCGAGCCGCTCAATGATGCTCCAGCCGAGGCCGGCAGCGCGCACGTGCTGCCGTTGCAACTGATGTCGGCGACCTCCTGTGATGGGGTCACTTGCTGGTTGGACTTGGGCTGTGGCGCATCTCCGCCACCACCACCTCCTCCACCGCCGCAGGCTGACAACAATGCGGATATCACGGAAATTAATATAATTTTTTTAGATGAATGGCTCATTTCAATAACATCTCTTCATTTCAACGAAAACAAGCCAATATAATATTACACAAGCATTGTATAGCCATTTGGCAATTGTACCAGCTAGAAATTCAGCTAAGTTCGGGGTTGCGCTATCGAATTCAGCACAGCCCTTGTATCATCTGCGCGTATTCATGAAAGGAAGTTTCAATGTCCCTGCGCAACCCCAATTCCCCGCATCGCCTGAGCCGCCTGAAAACCCGTCAACGCAAGAAAATGCGCGTTGGCGAATTCCGCGAGCTGGGCTTCCATCTGATCGCCATGCTGCACGACGGCGCGGATTCCGAGGCCTTGCTGGACGCCTGGCTGGTCCAGGTGGACGACGCCGGCATCAGCTTTGGCGGCCATTTCGACGGCGCGGGCAAGCTGGAAGGCGTGGCCTTCCCGGTGGGCGAGGTCAAGATCAGCGACGCATTGCGCCAGCAACTGCTGTCCTGGCTGCAAGCACGCGCCGAAGTGAAATCGGTTGAAGGCGGCGAGTTGATCGATCTGTGGCACAACCACTGATCTTTCCCCGTCCAATGTAAAAAAACCGGCTTCTAGCCGGTTTTTTTATGTCGAGTCCAATGGACTGGCCATCCCGATAAAGTCAGGACAGCTTGCGGAACACTCTATAGCCGATATAGAGCCAGGTTTCCCTCGCCAGAAAGCGGGACCAACTGGACAGCGTCCGGTAGCGGCTGGATTGCGTGGGCGCGGGATAGGCGGTCAGGCCGATATCGGTGGCCATCAGCACCGAGCGGCGCATATGCAGCGGATCGCTGACCAAAAGGAAGGAACGGATGCCGAACTGGCTGCTCAACTCACGCGCGTTTTCCAGGTTTTGCCATGTGGTGCGCGACTGGTTTTCCACCAACATCGCCGTCATCGGCACTCCCTGCTTGGCGGCGAAGTCGCGGCCCACATCGGCTTCCGATGGATAACCCGGCTCCGGCGTGCCGCCGGTAAACACGATCCAGCGCACCTTGCCGGATTTATACAGTTTAACCGCGTGGTTGATGCGCTCGCGGAACACCGGCGACGGGCGCTTGCCCCAGGCCGCCGCCCCCAACACCAGCGCCGCGTCGGCTTGCGGTTCGTTTGCGCTGTCGCCGAAATCGACGATGCTCCAGGCTATGTAGCTAAAGCCCAGCACCACTAGCAAAATCGCCAGCACAAAGCCTTTCAACATCAAACGCAAGTAGAGCATGGGTACCGCAAGTGAAGGAGTGAAGGGTGGAACGCCGATTGTACTCGCAAACCGGAGGCAAGCGGCAAGGCCGCACGCGCGGCGTCTACTTCTCTAATTCCCAAATCGCCGCCTGCAAGGACTCCATCCGCGCGGAGAGCGCCAGTTGCGCGTCGTCCAACGCCTTGTTGTAAATGTCTCTGCCGATTTTGTCCGCAACGAAGTCCAGCAGAAATTGCGCGTCGAACTGCCCCAGCTCGATGCCGAACTGATCTTGCGCATACTGTTGCAATTGAGGAGCCAGCGCTTGCAGCTGAGCGGGGGTCAACATCGAATGATTGGCCATGGCGTGCCGCCCTGTGCGATTGAAAGCCGCGATTATGGCGGCTATTCGCCGATGCTGGAAGCGGTTTCCCCGCCCACGGCTAAGCGGACAGCATCCGCCCCCATTTCAGCAGGCCCTCCCGCCACTGCCGATGAGCGTTCAATTGCCAGACAAGTAGTTGGTCCCCGGCGTCGCAGCGCCAAAGGGGATAGGCCCGCATTTCGCCAAGCAAGGCCTCTGCGGCATGGCTGTCGTCAAAACACAGCGCCAGCCAATCCGCCCCCGCGCGCGTCAGTACGCGGCGCAGCTTATCCGGCCACGGCGCTCTGCCGCGCCACACCGCGGCGCCGTGAAAACAGCCTGAGCGCAGCCATTGCCGCCGAATGCGCCACTGTTCGGCGCTCAGCGCGTACAGGCCGCGCGGAAACTCCAAGCTCCACCATAGCGCAGCTTGCATATTTCGCCCTTTCGATTGTGCGGTGCACAATTTTTTATACCCGCATTCCGCTCCCGCCGCAAGCGCCGCCGGCGCCGATAAAAAAACAGGCCGCGAAAGGCGGCCTGATCAAGTTGAAACGCTCACAACGATAAGTCATACAAGGGAAATCAATTACACGGTCACCCAGCGCGGCCGGGTCAGCTCTTCCGGCTTCAGCAGCAAATCCAGCTGCTCGCGGCTCAGCAGGCCTTGTTCCAGCACAATGTCTGCCACGCTGCCGCCAGTGGCGTGCGCCTGGGCCGCCACATTGGTGGCCGCGGCGTAGCCGATGATGGGGTTGAGCGCGGTCACCAGACCAATGGAGTTTTCCACGCTGGCGTGCAGGCGTTCGCGATTCGCGGTAATGCCTTTGACGCAGTTATCGGTCAGCGTGGCGCAGGCGGCGGCCAGATGGCCCATGCTGCGGAACAGACTGTAGGCGATCACCGGCTCGAAAGCGTTGAGTTGCAACTGCCCGGCTTCCGCCGCCATGGTGATGGTGACATCGTTGCCTATCACCTCGTAGGCCACTTGGCTCACCACTTCCGGAATCACAGGATTCACCTTGCCCGGCATGATGGACGAACCGGCCTGCCGCGCCGGCAGGTTGATCTCGCCGAAGCCGGCGCGCGGGCCGGACGACAGCAGACGCAAGTCGTTGCAGGTCTTGGACAGTTTGACCGCGATGCGCTTGAGCACGCCGGACAGCTGCACAAAGGCGCCGCAGTCCTGAGTGGCTTCGATCAGATTAGGCGCGGTCAGCAAGGTGTGGCCGCTCAGTTCGGACAAATGCAGGCAAGCCAGACGCGCGTAATCCGGGTGCGCGGTAATGCCGGTGCCGATGGCGGTGGCGCCCAGATTGATCTCCAGCATCAGCGCGCTGGCTTCCATTAAGCGCTGCTCGTCCTCTTGCAGCATCACCGCGTAGGTCATGAACTCCTGGCCCAGCGTCATCGGCACCGCGTCCTGCAGTTGGGTGCGCCCCATCTTCAGGTAGTCCTTGAACTCGTCGGCCTTGACGGCGAAGGCCTCGCGCAACGCCGCCATCCGGGTCAGCAGCTTGTTGGCGCCCCAGAACGCCGCCAGCCGCAAGGCGGTCGGGTAAACATCGTTGGTGCTCTGACACAGGTTTACATGCTCGTTAGGATGCAGATGCTGATACTCGCCCTTGGCGTGCCCCATCAGTTCCAAGGCGCGGTTGGCGATCACCTCATTGGCGTTCATATTGGTTGAGGTGCCTGCCCCGCCCTGGATCGCATCCACCACGAACTGCTCATGCCAGCGGCCGGCGCGGATTTCCTCGCAAGCGGCGATGATGGCCTGGGCGATGGGCGCCGGCAGCAGCCCCAGATCGCGGTTGGCCTGGGCAGCGGCCTGCTTGATGCAGGCCAAGGCGCGGATCAGGTCGCCGTAGCCGGCGATGGTCTGGCCGGTGATGGGAAAGTTTTCGACTGCGCGCAAGGTGTGCACGCCCCAGTAGACATCGGCGGGCACTTCACGATCGCCTAACAGATCATGTTCTATGCGAGTCGTCATGGATGCTTCTCCTGATACTGATGGCGCCACGCGCTCGCGTGGCTTGAAGCTGCGCACTTTATGCCATGCCGCGACGGCTGGCCAATTCGAAATGCCGATGGGGTCATGCAGGAAACGCATAACCTTGCCGGCGCCCGAACCGGCCCGCCCCCCCTCCTCAACAAGCCTGGTATTGGCGCGTCAGGTAATGCCAAAACGCCTGCAAAGCCGGGCGCTGACGCTTCTGATCCACGTAAAGGCGAATTTCCATCTCCACCTGCCAGGACTCGTCGCCGGCGGCCGCCAACAAACCCTCCTGTGTCTCCCTGCGCGCAGAGCTTTCCGGCAAGAAAGCCAAGCCATGCCCTTCCAGCACCATGTGCTTGAGGCCTTCCGCCATATCGGTTTCATAGCGCAGCGCCAGCTTGGCCGGCTGTGGAGCGGACTCCAGGATCAGATCGCTCATCAGCCGGAAATAGGCATTGCTGGCATAGCCGAGAAAGGGCAACGGCTGCTGCGCGCTGCCGGGCAGCGGATAGCGCGGCCGGCCGGCGTCTGCGATCGAGAACGGCCTCAGCCGCTCAACGCCCAGCTTTAGTCCCAGATAGCGGGCGTCGGTCAACTCCACCGGCTGCTTGGGGTGGTGGTAGCACATCAATAGGTCGCTGCCGCCCTCCACGAAAGCCAGCAGCGCGTCGTGCACATTGCTGGCCTGCAGCCTACAGGGCAAGGCGCCGTAACCGCTCTGCGCCTGAGACAGCCATTTGGGGAAGAAGGAGAAGGACAGCGTGTGCGGCACCGCGAACTCCAGCGTGCCGTCAGCCAGGGGCTGCAAACCGCGCAATAGGGCGCGGCTGGTGTTGAGCTGGGACAGCATGGCCACCGCCTGCTCGCGAAACAGCGCTCCGGCCTCGGTCAAACGCGTAGGATAAGTGGTGCGGTCGATCAGGTCGGCTCCAAGCCAGCTCTCCAGCGACTTGATCCGCCGCGAGAACGCCGGTTGGGTCAGATGGCGCAGTTCCGCCGCGCGGGTAAAGCTGCCGGTTTCCGCCAGCACCAGGAAGTCTTCAAGCCACCGGGTTTCCATCGCGCTGTTCCGCTAGGTTGATCAGGAGTTGCGATAGTAGCGCAAACGCAGCGCAAGCCGGCGACTTTGACCTGCTGCAAACCCAAAGTCATAAACCGGGGTAGAATAACGCAACTATCTGGCACCATCCGCATGCATATTACTCACTTCATCTGGCAAAAGCTGCTGGGCCTGGCGCCCGGCGAGATCCAGAGCGGCGACACGCTCTGGCTGCTGAGCCCTCGCCAGCACATGCCCTTGCTGACCCAGCGACGCGCGCTGATGCTGGTCAACCGCTGCCGGCTGTTCGCCATCCTGTTCTCCGCGCTCACCCCGGCTTGGGCGGTGATCGACTTGCTGACCTTGCCCTATCCACTATCGCTGCAGCTGGCGGCGCTGCGCTTGCTGGTCTCCGCCGCCTTCGTCGCACTGGCGGTTTGGCAGCCGATGGACGGTCGCCTGCCTGCGGCCTATCGCGGCATCTCGCTCTTGTTCGCCATCCCCACCCTGTTTTACATCGCCTCTCACTTGATGCTGCGCCGTTATCATCTGGAGGGCTTGTCCGCCGCCATCGGCGCCGGCTACGCCTTCCTCCCCTTCGTGCTGCTGGCCGGGCTGGCGATCTTTCCGCTGACGCTGCTGGAGAGCCTGGCTTTCGCCAGCCCGGCCTTGCTCGGCTTCGTGCTGACCAGCCTGCTGGATCTGAACGGCGACAACCTGCCCGGCTTCGGCGGCGAATTCTGGCTGCTGTCTCTGCTGGCCGGCGTCTCCGCCATCGCCAGCGTCAGCCAATTGGCCTTCATCATCGTGCTGGTCAACCAGGCGATACGCGACCCGCTGACCGGAGTCTTCTCGCGCCGCAGCGGCGAGGAGATGCTGGGCTTGCTGGAATTGCAGGCTCAACGCAGCCGACAGCCGCTGAGCCTGGCCTTTATCGATCTGGATCACTTCAAGGCGATCAACGACCACTACGGCCACTTGGCCGGCGATCAGGTCTTGCGCCATTTCGCCGAGCTGATGGAAGGAAGGCTGCGACGCAGCGACGTGCTGGTGCGTTGGGGCGGCGAGGAGTTCGTGCTGCTGATGCCAGGCGCACAGCTGGTCCACGCCGCCCAGGTCATCGCCCGGCTGCGCGCTCAGGGCCTGGGCGAGCGGCCTGAAGGCCTGCCGCTGAGCGCCAGCATCGGCGTGGCGGAGCTGTTTCAGGATGACTGCGCCGACTGGCGCACGCTGGTGGATCTGGCTGATACCCGCATGTATCGGGCGAAGCAAGCCGGCCGCAACCAGGTCGTAATCTCCGACTGACGCTTTACCCGTCGGGCGAGTTTGCTTATCGTTGACGGCATGACCGTTCTCACCGCCTCGTCCCGTCCCCGCCCTCGCGGCGTCGCCGCCGCGCTGCTGCTCAGCCTGTTGGCCCATGGCGCGCTGCTGTGGCTGGCCAAGCCCGGCGGCCGCCCGAACGCCGATGCGGCCCCGCCGCTGCGAATACAACTGAATCCGCCAGCTCCAGCCATTGTTCCGCCCCCGGCGCGCGCCGTCGCGGCCGAGTCCCCTTCCCGAAAACCTGCTGTGGCGCCGAGGCATCCGCCGGCCGCGGCGCGGATACACGCTCCCGTCCCCGGCGAGGGTCGCAATCAAAGCAGGCTCGAGCGAAACCAACGCGAAGCTTCGGCCCCGAGCCCGGGCTTGACCTTGGGAGGCCTGCGCCAGCAAGTGCGCGAACAAGCCGCCGCCGCGCCGGAAAAAATCAGCCCACTGCAGGCCGACCCCGCCAAAACGAAATTGGCCCGCTCTATTGAGCGGGCCGAAAAACCGGACTGCAAGACCCGTTACTCCTCATTTGGCCTGCTGGCGATCCCCATCTTGGCAGTGCAAAGCGCGCGCGAGGACGGCTGCAAGTGGTAGGCCGCTAGCCTCACGAAGCCGCGTTCGCCAGCGTCACCCAGTCCTGAGTGGCCTTGGCGGCGTGGAACTCGCGTACCGCTTTTTGCAGCAAGGCAAACGCCGCGGGCGCGTCAAGACGCCGGCAAGCCTCGTCCATGCTCGCCAGCACATCCCGCATTTCCGCTTCCGGCAGGCAGTATTCCTGAGCGCGCATGATGCGCTCGTGATCCGTGGCCAGCACGTTGTCGCCGATCAACAGCTCCTCGTACAGCTTCTCCCCCGGCCTCAGGCCGGTGATGCGGATCTCGATGTCGCCGCCGGGCCGGCTCGCGTCCTTCAACTCCAGGCCGGACAGATGGACCATGCGCCGCGCCAAGTCGATGATGCGCACCGGCTGACCCATATCCAGCACAAACACGTCGCCGCCGTCGCCCATAGCGCCGGCCTGTATCACCAGCTGCGCCGCCTCCGGAATCGTCATGAAATAACGGGTGATGTCGGCGTGGGTCAGCGTGATTGGTCCGCCTGCCTTGATCTGGGCGCGGAACAAGGGCACCACCGAGCCGGAGCTGCCCAGCACATTGCCGAAACGCACCATCACGAAGCGGGTGGCGCTGCCGCGCGCGTGCCGGGTCTGCAGCGTCAACTCCGCCATGCGCTTGGTGGCGCCCATCACATTGGTGGGCCGCACCGCCTTGTCGGTGGAAATCAGCACAAAGGTGTCCACGCCGCAATCCTCGGCCGCGCGCGCGGTGGTGTCGGTGCCAAACACATTGTTGACGATGCCGGCTACGGGATTGTGCTCCACCATGGGCACATGCTTGTAGGCGGCGGCGTGATAAACGGTATCCACCTTGAAAGCGCGCATCACCTGCACCAGCCGCTGGTAATCGGTAACCGAGCCCAGGACCGGCGTGCGCGCCGGCGAACCCGCGGCGCGATCCAATTCCTGATCGATGGCGTACAGCGCGTATTCGGACTGCTCGAACAAAATGATGCGCGACGGCTGGTTCTTGGCGATCTGGCGCACCAGTTCGGAGCCGATGGAGCCGCCGGCGCCGGTGACCATCACCACCTTGCCTCGGATATTGCGCGCCAACAGATCAGGCTTGGGCGGCACCGGATCGCGACCCAACAGGTCTTCGATCTCGACCTCTTTCAACTCCTCCACCTTCGCCTCGCCGGACACCAGGTCCGCCATGCCCGGCAAACGCTTGATCGGCACTCGCAGCAGTTCCAGGGTCTCCAGTATCTCCCGCTGACGGCTGCGGCTGACCGAAGGCATCGCCAACAAAATGCTCTTGGCCTCCAGGTCTTTGACCAGCTGCGGCAGATCACGCGGCGGATGCACCGCCACGCCGCGGAAAGTGCGGCGATGCAGCTCGGGATTGTCGTCGACAAAGGCCATCGGCCGATATTCGCGGCCGGCTTGCAAGGCCAACATCAACTGCACGCCGGCACGACCGGCGCCGTAGATGATCACGTGCTCGCGCGGCGCATCCACCGCGTCGATGCGACGCACCAGGCCGCGCAGCAGAAAACGGCTGCCGCCGATATAGGCCATGGCGAACACCCAGAAGATGATCACCGAGGTGCGCGGCATCGCCCAGATATGGGCCATCTGCAGCACCGCCTGCAACACCAGCACCGACAAGGTCACCCCGGAGAACACGGTCAGGATGATTTTGTCGTCCAGGTACTTGAGCACCGCGCGGTACAGGCCCAGCTTGATGAAGATGGGAATCGCCCATAGCGGCGGCACGATGAAAATCCACAAATGCGGATTGAGCTTGGGGTCCCAATAACCGCCCAGGCGGAGGAAAACCGCGCTCCACAGCGCCAGCGGCAACAGCAGCGCGTCCATCAGCGCCAGCATCGCCATCTTGTTATGGCGGGAGAAGGCGAGCAGTTTTTCAAACATGGTCATTCTTTCGCGTCCGGCGGCCGTTGATACAGCGCATCCGGGCAACATTCCTCATTATCTTGGCCATCGCTCAGGCTCAGCAGCGCGAAGCCATGCGTCTCGTAGAAACGGCGCGCTCCCAGATTGGCCTGGAACACGAACAGCCGGCAGGCAGGCGCCGGGGGCGACAACAACCGTTGCAGCAGCATTCCGCCGACGCCCACGCCGCGATGTCCGGCGCGGACATATAACTGGTCCAGCCATAGCACATCGTCTTGCAGCGACGCGGCGGCGAAGCCGGCGATATCGCCGTTCCGTTCCGCCAACCATGCTCCGCCGGACGGCAAGAGCGTGCCGGCGAACCAGGCTCTCACCTCCGCCTCGGCATGCGCCAGCGGCGCGTAGTTCATCTCGCGGCGGCAGGCCAGATAGATATCCGTTAGAGCGACGGCATCGGCGGGTCCGGCCACGCGGATGGAAACCGTCATCGGCTGACGATCTTCATCAGCGTGGCGACGATGATGCGGATATCTTCAAATAAGCTGTGGCTTTCGGCGTAGCGCACGTAATACGCCAGTTTTTCCGGCAATACCTGCTCAATGTAGGCGCGCTCCGGATCCTCGGCTCGGCCCAGGATTTCGTTCTCGTCTATCATCTTGATCGACGCCCAGTCGGTAATACCGGGGCGCACCGACAACACGATGTCGCGGACTTCGTCCGGATAGTGGGCGACGTACTTGGGCACCTCGGGCCGCGGGCCGACCAAGCTCATATCGCCGAACAGCACGTCGATCAACTGCGGCAGTTCATCCAGCTTGGTCTTGCGCAACAAGCGGCCGGCGCCGGTGACGCGCGCGTCCGCGCCGATGGTCAGTTGGCCGTGTCGCTCGGTGTCCACCTGCATGGTGCGGAATTTGTGGATACGGAACAATGTGCCGTTCCGCCCCACACGTACCTGGCGGAAAAACACCGGCCCCGGCGAATCCAGCTTCACCCACAGCGCCACCGCGAGCAGCGGCAGCGTCAGCACGGCCAGGCCCAGACCCGCCGCGACGATGTCGAAACCTCGCTTCAGCAGCCGCGAACCGTGGCGGCGCGGACGGCAGCACGGCGGCAGCAAGCCGCCGCGGTCTGAACCACGCTCGCTCATGCGCTCAGAATCTCGCGCACCGCGGCGATGACCCGGGTCTGGTCATCATCCGTCATCCGGGTGTACAGCGGCAAAGTCACTTCGGTCTCGAAGGCGGCGTCGGCCACCGGGAACTGCTCGCGCGTCAGCTGATAGCCATCGCGCCACACCGGCTGGCGATGCAAGGGAATGAAGTGCACCGAGCAACCGATGCCCTTTTCCGCCATCCGAGCGATGAAATCATCGCGGCTGACGCCGGCTTCCGGCTTGATGCGCACCGGGTACAGATGCCAGGCGTGGTTGCTGCCCGCGTCCTTCGGCCGCGCCGGCAGGATCAGCGGCAGATCGGCCAGCTCGCGGTCGAAGCGCTGGGCCATCCCCTCGCGCAACTCCTGGAAGCGGTGGATCTTCTTCAACTGGTGAATGCCCATTGCCGCGGCGGTGTCCGGCATATTGTATTTGAAGCCGGGCGCCACCACTTCGTAAAACCAGGCCGGGGTCTTGGACACATAGCGGTCGAAGGCGTCGCGGCTGATGCCGTGCAGACGCATCACCTTGCAACGCGCGATCAAGTCCTTGTTCTTGGACACCACCATGCCGCCTTCGCCGGTGGTCATGGTCTTGTTGGCGTAGAAGCTGAACACGGTGACGTCGGAGTCCAAGGTGCCCACCAGCTTGCCCTTGTAATAAGTAGGCAGCGCATGGGCGGCGTCTTCAACAACCTTCAACCCATGCTCGCGAGCAATGGCGATGATCTCGTCCATCTCGCAGGCTAGCCCGGCGAAGTGCACCGGCATGATCGCCTTGGTCTTGGCGGTGATCGCGGCGCGGATCGCATCCGGGCTGATGTTGAAGGTGGCCGCGTCCACGTCCACGCATACCGGATGCGCGCCCAGGTAGCGCACCACTTCGGCGGTGGCGGTAAAGGTGTAGCTGGGCACGATGACCTCGTCGCCAGGGCCGATGCCGATCGCTTCCAGCGCCAGATGCAGGCCGGCGGTGGCCGAGTTGACGGCGATCGCCTCGACGCCGTCGCCGATGAATTGCGCGAAGTCGGACTCGAACTGCTTGGTCTTGGGGCCGGTGGTAACCCAACCGGAACGCAGCGCGTCGACCACTTCGTTGATCTCTTCCTCGCCGATGTCCGGCAAGGCGAACGGCAGGAATTTTTGTTCGCTCATTTCTCAGTCTTTCGTCTTTGAGCAGCCGCTCTCGGCCACCATCCATGTCCATTGCCGCACGCCCCGCGCACGGCCTGCAAAATCATTCGTAGAGAGGAAGCCCCAGAGGAGCCTTCCGCTATTTCTATCCACGACGTCGATAACTTGTCGGAATGCCCTCAAACGGGCTTCCGCCCTACTTATGCTTAAGCAATGCCACTGGTGCAATATGACAATGCAGCAATGAAAAGTGGTCGACATCCGAAACCACTTCACATTGTCTACCGGCTTGTCTGGCCATCTCGAGCATGTCGACTTTGGCAAAACAATTTTCCGCCACATACAATTGCACGGGACACGTCGCCTGTTTTAATAAGTCCAACATGTCGGGCCACTCACGCTCACCCAACCTCAAGGCTTGCAAAGCATCCAGATTGGCGTCTTGTAAACGTCGCGCCATAGCCATGGGGACAACCATCAGGCTTTGCCACAAATCACGCCAGGCGTCACCATCCTGTCGCAAGCTTGTCAGGACAATGTCCGTCTTCGGCTCAAAATCGCTTTTTCGCTCGAAACCACCGAGCAAGAGACTCTCAGTGCGATGCGGATACCAAGCTGCGAATCCCAGCGCTAGTTTGGCACCCAATGAGTAACCCCATACCGATACCCTTTCAATCCCCAACTGCGTCAATAAATCCGCAATGTCCAAGACGATGGATTCCAAAGCATAAGCAGATGTTGCGCTGGGTGCCGGGCTTGCGCCATGACCGCGCGGAGAGACACAAATCAAGCGATAGCGGTCCTGCAACACCTCCACATAGCCAAGCGCCAAAACATCCTCATGGCTCATGCCGAAGCCAAGCAAGAGCAATAGAGGGTGGCCTGAGCCATATTCAGCATAATCCAGTGTCAAAACACTCCCCCATAGGGCTTAAGCCCCTACGGGGCCTTCCGCCATCACCACTTATCGCTTGCAACAACGGAGCGCCCACAAGCAGGCTTCCGCCCTTCGACAACGCTACCGCTTCACCGCCGCCAGAAACCGCCGCGCCAGTCCCGCGTAATCATGGTGTTCCAGCACATAAGCGCGGCCGGCCACGCCCATCGCTTCGCGTGCGGCCAAAGGCAGCTCCGCCATCCGCCGCGCCGCGTCGGCGATCGCGGCCGGATCCTCGGCGCCCACGCTGATGCCGGCGCCGGCGTCCTTCACCATATCGTTGCCGGCCTCCACCGAATGGATCACCGGCTTGCCGGCCATCAGGTAGTCGAACAGTTTATTGGGGTTGATGCCAAAGCGATAGATCGGCAGTTTGCGCCAGCCTATGAACAAGGTGTCCATTTCAGCGAGGAAGCCCGGCACCGCGCGCTTGGCGATGGCCGGCAACAACATCACATTGTCCAGCCCCAGTTCGGCGGCGCGCGCCGCCAAGGCCGGCTTGTCCGGCCCGTCGCCGACCAGCACGAAGCTCAGCGGCGCGTCCTTGAGCCGGGCCGCAGCCTCCAGCAAGTAATCCAACGCATTAGCCAAGCCATGCCCGCCGGCATAGCCGATCAGGAAACGACCCTGCGCTTTCAGTTCCGCCAGCCGCATTCGGTGCTCGGCCGGCAGCGCCTCAGCCTCCCCCCGCCATTCCCCAACATCGACGCCGTTGGGAATAACCACGTACTTGGCCGGGTCCATGCCGTGCGCCACCATATAGTCCTTGGCGCAGGGCAGCATGGACACCACGGTGTCGGCCTTGCGATAGCCGAAATCCTCGGCCCACTGCAGCAGGCGGATGAAGGGATGCTTGGGCGACATGCCGCCCACCTCCACCGGCGTCAGCGGCCACAGATCATGCACCTCGTACACCAAGCGCGCGCCGGTCTTGGCGGCGATCCAGGCCGCCGGCACCGTGTCCAGCGGATAGGTGGACGAAGCGATCACCACGTCCGGCTTCCAGTGTTTCCGATAGCGGCCGGACAAGCCCATTACCCGAGCCAGGAAGCTGAAGATATTGAGCACGCGGCCCACGCCGTTGCCCTCGTAAGGACGCGTGCGGCACCAGGTGTAACGGATGCCGTCGATATCCTCGTCGCAGTATTTGCCGTCCACTTGCGGATGGGTCTGACGCAGATGGGACACATCGGCGGCCAGCATATTGACTTCGTGGCCGGCCTTCACCCATTCCCGCGCCAGATAATAGGGGCGGAATTCCATGCCATGCCGGGGGCTGCCGGCATAGTGGTTGATGTAGAGAATTTTCATGATTTACAAGGTCGCGTACAGCTTGACCAACTTGTCGGCCTCCGCCGCCCAACTGTATTTGTTCAATACCGCCTGCTTGCCGGCTTCGCCCAGCGCGCGCATGCGCGCTTCGTCAGCCATCAGTTCGTTGACGGCAGCGGCGATGGCCGCCGGGTCCTGCGGGTCCACCAGCAGGCCGCAGCCGGCGTCGTCCACGATTTCGCGCCACACCGGAAAATCCGACGCGATAACCGGCATGCCGGCGGCCATGTATTCGAACAACTTGATTGGCAAGGCATCGACATAATTCGGCGTCGGAAACAGCGTCACCAGGCCGATCTTGCTCTTGGCCAGCACCTCGGCCACGCCCTTGCGGTCCAACACGCCCAGGTCATTGACCCGTGCCCAGCCGGGCCGGGCAGATACCCGAGCCTTCAGGTCGCTCTCGCTCCACGGCCCGGCCAGGTTCAAGCGCGTCGCGGTATCCGGCAGCGCCTCGACGATGGGTTCGATGCCGCGGATGCGCGAGATGCCGCCGATATAGCACAACTCGTTGCGGCGCTGTTCCCACGGCGTGTCGCGCACCAGTTCTTCCAGGATGGGGAAGTTGCACACGTCCAGCGCGCGCGCGCCCAGTTTCTCGAAGCGCTTGCGGATGTGCGGCGTCGAAGTCACCACCGCATCGAAACGGCGCGCCGCCCAGTCCTCCAGCGTTTCAAAGCCGCTGGACACCAGGGGCCGCGCCGCGCCGGGTATCCAGTGCTTGGCCAGGATCTGGCGCGGCACGTCCTCGTGCACGTCGTAGACCACCTTGATGCCGGCCTGCTTAAGGCGCAGCGCGGCGGGGATCAGCTCCGGGTCGTGAAAGTGGACCACGTCCGGGCGCAGCTTCAGCGCCGCCTGGTAGACGCGCTTGACGGCGCCGGTCATCCGCGCCAGCCGGCCACCGGATTTGGGGCCCACATCGTGAAAGCGCACGCCGCGGTTGATCTCCTCGCCCTGGCCGTCGGCCACGATCAGCGTCACCTCATGCCCTGCCGCGGCCAGGCTCGCGCACTCCTTGACGAAGATGCGGATGTCGTGACGGGGATGAGCGGAAGTGAGATGGGCAATTTTCATATTAAGCTCTGTTTTGCGGCCGTCCGGCCCGCAACGATCTCGGGCCCGCGGCAAAATCCTAGTTGTCGGAACCCAGCAGTTCCCGGTACAGCCGGGCAAAGCCGGCCATATTCGGCTGATGCAGCCCCTTGTCTGCCACCAGCCGGCGGTTGAGCCCGGCGGCCTCGTCCAGCTTCGCGTCCTCGCCGGCCCATTCCATCGCGCGCAGCAAGGCCTCGTCCAAACGCCCCACGTCCTCGGCGATCACGCCGTTGAGGCCGTCTATCACCCATTCGCCGTTGGCCGGCAGATTGGACAGCAAGGGCAAGCAGCCGTGGCCCATCGCTTCCAGCAGGCTGATGCTGGTGGCGTCCGAGCGCGGCACGCTGACGAAGACTCTGGACTCCGCGTACATCCGCCCCAGCGTCGCGCTGTCGACGAAGCCCGCGAAGTCGACACGTTGCAGCCCCAGCTCGGCAGCCAGGCGCCGCAGCGCTTCGGTTTCGCTGCCGCTGGCGGCCACGGTCAAGCGCCAATCGCCAAAGCGATCGCCGCGTTCCACCCTCTCCCAGGCGCGCAGAATGGCGTCGATGCGGTACAAGGGCTTGTGCAGCCGGCAGGACAGCACCGTCTTGCTCTTGCCCGCGCTGGCCGCCGGCGCCGGCATGGCGTCCATGCCGTAATTGAGCAGGCGGATGCGGCAGTCCTCGCCGGCCAGCTCGCGGATCTTCGCCGCCATGTGCAGCGAATCCGAGGTCATCGCGTCGGCGGCGGCCAGATTGGCGCGCACCATCGCCCGCATCAGCGGGTTGCTATCCGGCAGCAACAGCACATCGGAACCCCAGGCGGTCAACACCATGGGCAAGCCCAGGCTGGCGGCCGCGCGGCTGCCGTGCCAAGCCACGCTATTGGCCTGGTGGATATGCAGCAGCCGCGGCCGCGTCTCGCGCAGCCAAGCGCGCAAACGCCCCGCCGTGCCCAGCGCCGCCAGGCGGAAATCCACTTTCAGGCTGCCGGCCAGCAAGGCGGCCACGTCCGCCGGAATCTCGCCGTTGCAAGCCAGGAATAATTGATCCACATGCGGCGCGATGCCGCGCAAAAAACGCCAGGTATGCACCGAGGCGGACCCCACCACCGCAACGCTGGCGATCTTGCTTCTCACAGGCTCAGTCATGCGCCCAGGCCTCGTACAAGGGCAGCAATTCCGGATGCTCGTCCAGCCATTTGGCGTCCATCTCGCGGGTATCGCCCACTACCCGCGCCGGGTTGCCGGCCAGGATGGCGAAATCGGGATAAACGCCGGCCGGCACATAACTGTAAGCCGACACCATGCTGCCCTTGCCCAGCTCCACGCCCGGCATCAGCACGGAGTGCGGGCCGATGAAACTGTACGGGCCCAGCTTGGTGGGCTTTTTCAGATAGCCGACGTGATTGCTGCTCTCCAGGTAGCGGTCGCCATACAGGCGAATGGCCACATGGCTGGAGTGGGTCAACAGCGAAACATAGTTGGTGATCTGACAACCTTCGCCGATATACAGGCCGCCGGAGGCGTCGATCAGATTGAAATGGCCGATGTAGACGTTGTCGTCCACCATCAGCTTACCGACATGTTCGATGCGGGTCATGTTGGACACCCGGGTGCGTTTGAGGAACACCCCGTCGCCGCGGGTGAATCCATACACCATTCTGGGCTGCACCCATGCCGACAGGCGGAAACGGATGCGGCGGAATAGAGCGTGCCAATTCATCGGGCTGCCTTGTAAAGCCATGAAAAATAAGCCAGGAAGTACACGGCCATCACCACCGACACCAGTTGGAAGGTGGCCACCGCGTCGTTCCACAGCATGAAACCGGCCCACATCGTGCCCAGAAACAACACAGCCTGCAGCAAGGACCACAGAAAAGCCTGGCGCTGGCGATTGATCACCGGCGGCACCATGCCCAACGGCGAGGCGACGAAGTGGAACAGGATATAGAGCGACATCGCCTCCGCATAACGTCCGGCGGTAGCCCAGTTCTGTCCGAACACCAGCGAGAACAAGGGTTCCCCGGCCAGTTGTATCACCAGAAAGGGCAGCAAGGCCATGCCGCCCAGCGTCAGCATCATCTTGCGCAAAATGGGCCGCAGCGGCTGGCGCTGATTGCGGGCGTCGGCCAGCTCGCGATAGGCCACTTGCGCCACCGCCTGGCCGATCAGCGCCGCCGGCAGCTTCAACACACGCATCATCAGGCCGTAGAAGCCCACGGAGGCGGTGCCCGCCAGCATGGTCAGCGCCACCAAGGTCGCTGAATCCAGCAAGGCGGTGCTCAAGGCGTGCGGCGCGTTGATCTTGGGAAACTCGATATAAGCGCGCGCCACCTCGCGCATGTCGACGCGGCTGAGCTCATGACGCCAAGCGAAACGAGCTTTGATATCTTGCCAGGTTTGCGCCAGCAGGGAGCCTAGCTGGCCGGCCAATTGGCCCAGAATCAGGCCGGCGGCGCCGGCTCCTATCCAGCCCAGCCCCACTTGAGTGGCCGCCATGCTCAAGGACTGCAACATGCGGCCATTCGCGTTGGCCTGGTAGCGTCGATGACGGTTGTTCCAGTTGGTCCAAGCTTGCATCAAGCCCGCCAGCGCCACGGACAACGGCAACAGCAGCAACCAGGGTTCCAGTTCCGGCGCGCCCAGATGGCAGGCGATATGGACGTTGCCGTCAAAGGCCACCACCACGCCCACCAGCAAAGACAGAGCCAATGCGCAGGCGATGGACAAGCCCATCAGATTGCTGGCCCGCCTCTCCTCCGCCGGCAGCACGATGGCCATCTCGTAACGCGCGGTGGCCAGCACCGCCAGCGTGGACAGCCATGAGACGTAGACCGCCTGCACCCCCACCTCGTGCGGGTTATACAAACGGGTGATCAGCGGCGACACCAGCAACGGAATCACCTGCGCCACCGCCGCCCCGGTGACCAGGGTGATGATGTGACGGATGAAGCCGCTCTTGGGCAGGCGGGACAGCAACAAGCTCATGCGCTCAGGCCAGCGCCTGTTTGACTGCGGCGACGATGGCGTCTTGCGTCGCCTCGTCTAGGAAGGGATGCATCGGCAGACTCATCACCCGGCGGCCGGCGGCCTCCGACAGCGGGAAGCTGCCTTCCGGCAGGTTCAGGTGAGCGAAAGCCGGCTGCAGATGCAGCGGAATCGGGTAATGCACGGCGGTGGGCACGCCCAGCTCCTTCAACTTGGCCTGCACCGCTTCGCGATCATCCACCTCAATGGTGTACTGCGCGTAAACATGGCTGTTGCCTTCGGCGATCACCGGCACCCGCGCCACGTCGCGCAGCAGCGCGCTGTAGCGCGCGCCAATACGTTCGCGCGCCGCCACTTCGTCCGCGAAGCTGGGCAGCTTGGCCAGCAGCACCGCCGCCTGTATGGTGTCCAAGCGGCCGTTCAGGCCGATGATGGGATGGTGATAGCGGCGGTCCTGGCCGTGCACGCGGATCTCGCGCATTTTCTTGGCCAGAGCGTCGTCGCTGGTGAAGCAGGCTCCGCCGTCGCCGTAGCAGCCCAAGGGCTTGCTGGGGAAGAAGCTGGTGCAGCCTATGGTGGACAGGTTGCCGGACTTCTTGCCGCGCTGGCCCGCGCCAAAGCTCTGCGCGCCGTCCTCGATCACCGCGATGCCGTGTTTGGCGGCGATGGCGTTGATGGCGTCGAAATCAGCGCACTGGCCATACAGGCTCACCGGCATGATGGCGCGGGTGCGGGGCGTGATCGCCGCTTCCAAGCGCGCCGGATCCATGTTGTAGCTGACAGGATCGATGTCGACGAACACCGGCTTGGCGCCCAGCAACGCGATCATCTCGCCGGTGGCGATGAAGGTGAACGGGGTGGTGATCACTTCGTCGCCGGGACCAATGTCCAAAGCCATCATCGCGATCAGCAGCGCCTTGGTGCCGTCGCAAACGCCGATGGCGTGCTTGGCGCCGGTGTACTCAGCCAGCCTCTGCTCCACCTCCTTCACTTCCGGCCCCATGATGTACTGGCCGTGGTCCAGCACCGCGTGGATGCGGGCGTCGATGTCGGCTTTCAGGTGCTGGTACTGCGCTTTCAGATCAATGAACTGGATGGACATAACGGGATCAACCCCAAATCAATTTTTTGAAAGATATCGCATCAATAGCGACACGCAGAACAACTGAGCAGCGCCCTGAGGCAAGGCGCGCCGGCGCAGTCAGTACCCCTGTACGACAAGCCGGCGCAAGGCCTCATCAGGAATGCTTATCAGTCGTTCTTGAGCGGCGAGCAGTGATTGCCGCCCACCTCGTAATGCTTGCCGCAGGCCGGGCAGCTATGGGTGCCGATGTCGTTGGCCAGCCTCTCGCCGCAGGAACACATCCAGCCGATGCGTTTGGCCGGCGTGCCCACCATCAGCGCGTAAGCCGGCACGTCGCGGGTCACCACCGCCCCGGCGCCGACGAAGGCGTACTCGCCTATGGTGTGGCCGCACACTACAGTGGCGTTGGCGCCGATGGACGCGCCTCGTTTCACCAGGGTGCGGCGGTACTCATTCTTGCGCGCGACATGGCTGCGCGGATTGTTGACATTGGTGAACACCATGGACGGGCCGCAAAACACATCGTCCTCCAGCGTCACCGCATCATAGATGGACACATTGTTCTGCACCTTGACGTTGTCGCCGATCAGCACGTCGTTGCCCACGAACACGTTCTGGCCGAAGGAACAGCCCGCGCCGATCTGAGCGCCGCCGCAAATATGGACCCAGTGCCAGACGCGGGTGCCCGCGCCGATTTGGGCGCCGTCGTCAACAATGGCGCTGGGGTGTACGGTGTATTCCATGTCGGGAACCTTGTTCAGAAAAACAGAAAAAAGCCATCGGCGAAATACACGAGGCCGAGAGCGCCGATGGGCAAGCCGGCGTACCAGATCTGCTTGCGCTTGAACAAGCCCGCTATTGATGAAACCAGAATAGCCACCTGCAAGAAGATCACCGCCATGCCAAACGGTTTGCCCTGGCGCTGCGCCTGGTCGCGCTCCTCTTCCAGCCGGCGGGCGCTCTGCTCGATCTGCTTGCGCTCTGCCGCGTAGCGCCGGGCTCGCTTGTCGGCCTCTGCCACCGCGGCCTGATAGCGCTCTCGCTTGGCGGCGTCGGCGGCAGGCAGCGTGTCCAGTTCCAGTTGCAGGCGATCACGCTCAATCTCGTATTGATTGCCCTTGATTCCCTTGGCCTGATAATAGGCCCATTGATCGGAAGCCTGAGCCTGCGCGATCACGCTGCGGGTGGAATAGCCGCCGCCTTTGAAGGTAGACAGCGTAGCGCACACCGCCAGAATCACGGTGCACAATGCCAGGTAATTAAGCCAGGGATCTTTCTTTTCTTCCGCCATCGCTAACCAATTTCAATGTAACAAGGCCGCCCAGGCAAGGGCCGGCCGAAAACCGCCATCAATAATCCAAAGGCAGGCTGACACGGCGGCCGTCGCGCGCGGACAGGTACATCGCGATAAGCAGCTCAAGCGACTTCAACCCTTCGCGGCCGTCCGTCTCCGGCTCGGCTTCGCCGCGCATGGTCTTGATCACATTGTCGTAGTACAAGGGGTGGCCGAAACCGTAAACGCTGGTGGTGGCGTAGCTTGCCTGCTTGATGTCTTCGTCCATCTCATGCGGCTCGGCAAACTCCCAATGCTGGATTTCATTGACCGCCATGCCGCCGACGCGCACCGAGCCCTTCTCGCCCAGAATGGTGATGCTGCCTTCCAGGTTCTTCGGGTAGGTCAGCATGGTCACGTTCATGCTGCCCAGCGCGCCGCTGCGCCATTTGACGCTGACGGTCCCGGTGTCTTCCACCTCGATATTGCGCGCCAGCGTCGCGGTGTAAGCCTGCACGCTTTCCACCGGGCCGATCAGCCAATCCAGCAGATCCACGTAATGACTGGCCTGGTTCATGAAGGCGCCGCCGTCGAACTCCCAGGTGCCGCGCCAGCCGGCCGCGTCGTAGTACTCCTGCGGACGGGTCCAGAACACATTGACGTTGACCATGTAGATACGGCCAAAGCGCTTCTCCTGCATCGCACGCTTCAATAGCTGCAAGGTGGCGTTGCGGCGGTTTTGCTTGACTACGAACAGATGCTTGTTGGCGCGGTCGGCGGCCTTGACCATTTCCAGGCCATCTTCCCATCGGGTCGCCATCGGCTTTTCCGTCATCACGTGGAAACCGGCCTCAGAGCAGGCGATGCTCTGGCTCGGATGCAAGCCGGAGGGCGTGGTCAGGATCACGATGTCCGCGTCGGTCTTGCCCAGCATGTCGGCCAGGCTGGCGTGGCCGCGCGCGCCGGTGCGCTCCACCGCCGCCTTCAAAGCGGCCGGGTCGATATCGCAGACATCCACCAGTTCGGCGCGGTCGGCGTGCTTTTCCAGAGCGCCGAAGTGGTTCTGGGCAATGCGGCCGCAGCCCACCAGCGCAAAGCGGATCTTGCGATCGGTAATCGGAGGGGTAACTATCATTTGAAAGTCCAGTAACGCACTGAATACACCAGTGTCTTCACATATTCGGACAGCACCGCGCCGGCTTCGTTGACTGCCAGCGTATGGTACAGATCATTGCCGGGGTAGACAAAATGCATGCCCCAGTTCACTTCCGGCCACACCTGGCGGAAAGTGGTCAAAGCGCGCGCGGAATGGTACCAAGAGGTCACCAACAGCGCCCGCTTCGGCTGGAACGCCTGCAGCGAAACCCTAGTCTGCTCGGCATTCTGGAAGGTGTTACGCGACACGCACTCATAAGCGATGCGCGGTGCCGGCACGCCGGCCATCACTAGCCGATTGACGATCAGCTTGCAATCGCCTTCGCCACTGACGAAGACCCGCGGCGCCACGCCGCGATGATACAGTTCGGCGGCGCCGATCACGCGCTGGCCGCTCTCGCCGCCCAGCACCACGATCCAGTCAGCCTTGGCAAGCGGCGCCTCCACGGGCAACCAGTTCTTGGAATAGCGCAGCAACGGCAGCGCGACGACGCCTGCTAACAGCGCGCACAGGCCCAGCCAGGCCAGGACCGCCCCCAAACGCGGATAGCGCCGCCACATGGATCAGGCCTTGACGATATTGTCAGCCGGCTCCAGATACTTGCCGCGGCTGTCCACCACCAGTTGCGCATGCGCCTTGATCTGCGCGTAGTCGAACTTGTCGTGGTCGGTGGCCAGCAGCACGCAATCGTAGCTGGCGATGGCCGCATCGCTCAGCGCCACGCTGGACAGTTCGAAATGATGCTCGCGCATCTTGGGGAAGACCGGCACGTGCGGATCGCTGTAAGCCACTTCCGCGCCCAGATCGCGCAGTTTCTCCATCAGGAACACCGACGGGCTTTCGCGCATATCGTCGACGTTCTTCTTATAGGCGATGCCCAGCACCAGCACGCGGCTGCCGTTGATGGACTTCTTGCGCAGGTTCAGCGCTGCCGCCACTTTGGACACCACGTAGTCGGGCATATTGCTGTTCACTTCGCCGGCCAGCTCGATGAAACGGGTATTCACGCCATATTCGCGCGCTTTCCAGGTCAGATAGAACGGGTCGATCGGGATGCAATGGCCGCCCAGGCCCGGACCCGGATAGTAGGGCACGAAGCCGAAAGGCTTGGTGGCCGCGGCGCGGATTACTTCGTGGATGTCGATGCCCATCTTGTCGGCCACGATCTTCATTTCGTTGACCAGACCGATGTTCACCGCGCGGTGGATATTTTCCAGCAGCTTGGTCATTTCCGCGGCGCGGGTGGAGGACACCGGCACCACCTTGTCGATCACCGCGCTGTACAGCGCCACGCCGATTTCCTGGCAGGCGGGGGTCACGCCGCCGCAGACCTTGGGAATAGTGCGGGTGGTGAAGTCCGGATTGCCCGGATCTTCGCGCTCCGGCGAGAACACCAGAAAGGCGTTTTCGCCCACCTTCAACCCGCGCGATTCCATGCGCGGCAACAGTTCTTCGTCGGTGGTGCCCGGATAAGTGGTGGACTCCAGCGACACCAGGTGGCCTTCGCGCAGATAGGGCACCAGGCTGTCTATGGTGTTCAGCACGAAGGACAGATCCGGCTCGCGGTATTTGTTCAACGGCGTCGGCACGCACAAAATCAGCGTGTCGGCTTCGCCCGCGCGGGAGAAGTCGGTGGTGGCTTCGAAGCCGCGGCTCAGCGCGGTGGCGATGCTGTCCGCGCCGATGTGTTCGATATAGCTTTGGCCTGCCATCAGGGCGTCCACCTTGCCCTGGTCGATATCGAAGCCCAGCACTTTGTAGCCGACTTCGGCGAAGCGCAGCATCAGCGGCAGGCCCACATAGCCCAGGCCCACAATGCCGATGACGGCGGATTTATCTGCAATCCGATTGAGCAGTTGCTGCTTGATCACGGTGTAAGTCCCAACAGTATGTAAATACGATAGCGGCGGATCCGACGACATTCACGGCAAGCGGCGCGGAAGCGAAACCGCCCGCGCCGCGCCTGCCCTAAACTGTCCGATCCACCGCCATAAAGTTCATTCAACGGCAAGCCAGCTTGCCGCCTTCCGTTTCTGTCCGTACTGATCTGCCTCAGAAACCGCTCAAGCGGATTCTCTTCGCAGCTGAGGCGAGGGTGCAAACCGTCCCGCAAACACCCTTGGCCGCAGTTAACCGCCCGCTGACGGCATGTATGCCGGCATTATACGCCGCTTACCCACAGCCATTGAGTAAGCAAATGTACGCCGGGCGACATCGTTCAAATCAGCAGATGGCCCGCTGTGTGCTGATTAGTCAACTTCAAGCGATTGACGAACTCTCCGAACTCCAAACCGAAACGGCACTCCATCCGGTCGGCCCGCTCCTTCAAGGCCTCCCATTGAGTCAGCGTCGGGCTCTGACGGAAAGCCATGACCGCCACATTGCCATGACTGGCGGAAGGCAGCTCCAGCACCCGGCCCTCGAACACATTGAGCAAACGTTCAACGAAGCTTTGATAGCGCTTGTCGCCGCTCCACCAATTGGTGACGAACACTCCCTTGGGACTCAAGGCGCGCTTGCAGTCCTCAAAGAAGTCCTCGGTGGTCAACTCGTCAACAATCTGCAAGCCATCGAAACCATCCACCAGGATGGCATCGGTGGAACCTCGGAAAATTTTCACGTAGTCCGCGCCGTCGGCCTCGATGATCTCGAAAAAGTCGCCTTCCTCCGGCAGCTGGAAAAAAGCCCGCGCCACCGCGATCACCTGAGGGTTGATATCCACCGCCACGCTGACCGTGTCCGGCAGATATTCATCGATGAAGCGCGCCAGCGAACCACCGCCCAGCCCAATCTGCAAAATGTGCTGAGGTTCGTCGTTCCACAACAGGAAACCCATCATCGCCCGGCTATACGACAACACCAGTTCGGCGGGGTCATCCAGATCCATAGAACTCTGTATGGTTTCCGAACCCAGATGCAGCGAGCGGATATTGCCGGCCTCCGATATCTCCACCTCCGGCATTTCATCCACAGCGGCGCGCACGCGGCGGCGGAACGGATGCAAGGCCCTACGCGCCACAGCCGGAGCCCTCGCCCGCTGGATTACGCGAATCCAGAATACTGATGGTGCGCTTCTTCGGCGCTGCTTCGGCCTCGTCGTCCCTAGGCGGCGGCGGATCGCGGAATTCTTCCTTGTCGAAAGCAGTGTCGCCGCCTTCGAACGGCGCGTCGCCGGTCTTCAGGCCGGCAAAGTCGAACAAAGCAGTGTCGGCCAGGTGGGACGGCACCACATTTTGCAGCGAGCGGAACATGCTCTCCAGCCGGCCGGGGAAGCGACGGTCCCAGTCGTTGACCATTTCCTTGACCACTTGGCGCTGCAGATTGGGCTGCGAGCCGCACAGATTGCATGGAATGATGGGGAATTCGCGCAACGCGGCGTAGCGTTCAATATCCTTCTCGCGGCAATAAGCCAGCGGGCGGATCACCATGTGGCGGCCATCGTCGGACACCAGTTTGGGCGGCATGGATTTTAGCTTGCCGCCGTAGAACATATTCAGGAACAGAGTGTGCAGGATGTCGTCGCGGTGATGACCCAGCGCGATCTTGGTCGCGCCCAATTCGTCGGCCACGCGGTAGAGAATGCCGCGGCGCAGCCGCGAACACAGGCTGCAAGTGGTCTTGCCTTCGGGCACCAGCCGCTTGACGATGGAATAAGTGTCTTCTTCGACGATGCGGTACTCCACACCGATGGAGTCCAGATATTCCGGCAGCACATGCTCGGGGAAGCCCGGCTGTTTCTGGTCCAGATTGACCGCCACGATGGAGAAATCGATAGGCGCGGACTTCTGCAAGCCGCGCAGAATGTCCAGCAAGGTATAGCTGTCCTTGCCCCCGGACAGGCAGACCATCACGCGGTCGCCCTCTTCTATCATATTGAAGTCATTGATGGCGTCACCCACATGGTGGCGCAGGCGCTTGGCCAGTTTATTGCCTTCAAACACGGCCTTTTTGGCCTTGTCGTCGAGGACGCTGCTTGCTTCGGACATGGAGTACGGCTAAGAAATTGAAAAACAGGCGATTTTACTGTTTTTCCGCGGCGAAATCCATGACGACGAATATGGCGCGGGCGCGGCCGATCCCTCCCGCGCCTACAACACCACGCTGCGGCCGCCGTCCACCGCCAGAATCTGGCCAGTGACGTAGCCGGCGTCCAACAACAAGAAGGCCACCGCCTGAGCGATGTCTTCCGGCACCCCGGTGCGGCGCAAGGGAATACTGGCCTCTATCGCCGCGCGCTCCGCCGCATCGAAAGACGCGTCATCCTCCGGCCACAGATTCACCCCGGGCGAGACGCCGTTGACCCGCACCGACGGCGCCAGCTCTATCGCCAGGCTGCGAATCAGCTGGGCATGACCAGCCTTGGCCAGGTTGTAGACCACATGCCGAGCCATTGGCCGCTCCACATGGATATCGGCGATGCCAACGATGGCCCCGCGACGCTTGGCCAGCTCGGGAGCCAGCGCCTGGGACAGGAATAATGGCGCCTTCAAATTGCTGCCCATCAGATCATGCCAGGCCGCCTCGTCGATCCGACCCACCTCAGTGGGGAAGAAACTGGATGCATTGTTGACCAGACCGTCCAGCCGCCCAAACGCCGCCACCGCCCGCGCCGCCAGCGCCGGCAAGGCCGCCGTGTCCAGCAAATCCCCCTGCAACAGCCGCGCGGAGTCCGGCCGCGCCGCGTTCAACTCCGCCGCCAAGGCCTCCGCCTCGCCGAGCGAACCGCGATAGTGCAGCACCACCCGCAGGCCGCGCGCATGCAAATGGCGGGCGATGCCCGCGCCCACGCGCCGCGCCGCGCCGCTGATCAGCGCCACTCTCTGTTCCCCTGTCGTCCCCTGGTCCGCCATTCCCGCTCCTCTGAATCTCCGCCTGCCGCCGCAGGCTCCCATACACGCGTTGCGCCGCGATGACGCCGGCCGCAACGCCTACTTCTTGCCCATGCAAGGCAGGGCCACCGCCAAAGCCGCCTGGCTGGAGGGCGGCAGCGTGAAGCGCGCCTCCAACTTGCCGTGCTTGCGGCTAGCTCCGTCTATCGTCACCAACAACTCCTTGTGCGTGGCGGACTGCCAGGCGAAGAATTCACCCTGCGACGGCCACTCGAAGACAAAGCGCCCGTCCGCCTCGTACCAGCCCGCGAAATGGCTGTCCGTGCCGCGGCGCAAACCCGCCATGCCCAGCTTGAGCTTGCGGCGCTCGCCCAGGCCGCCCGGCCCCTCGAACGGGCGCACGTCCCAACCGCCCAGTTGGTCGGACACATGCAGCGACATCCGCAGCGGCGGGCTGTCGGCTCGGCAGGCCAGCTCCAGCATCACTGGAAAACGACTGCGCCCCACCGTCGCCTCGCCGTCCAGGCTGGCCACCTGCAAGGGCTTGTCCGGATACGGCTTGCTCACCGTCCACTGCGGCGCCGCCAGCGCCGGTCCCAGCATCAGGCCGCCGGCACAGCCGGCCATCCAACGGTAAAATAGCGTCACCCTCTTCTCCTGTCCGCCAGTTTCCACCACAATCGCGGCACATTGTAGCAGGATGCCCGCCATGACCACCTTACCCGCAGCCAGCGCCGACGCGCTGGCCATCAGCCAACGCCTCGTCCACGCCATCCAGGCGGAAATCCGCCAGCGCGGCGGCTGGATGCCGTTCTCCCGCTACATGGAACTGGCGCTGTACGCGCCCGGCCTTGGCTACTACGCCGCCGGCAGCCGCAAACTGGGCGCGGCCGGCGACTTCACCACCGCGCCGGAAATGAGCGCCTTGTTCGGCCGCGCGCTGGCGCGCCAGCTAGCGGAGCTGCTGCCGCAAACCGCCAACATTCTCTACGAATTCGGCGCCGGCACCGGCAAACTCGCCATCGACATCCTCAGCGAACTGCAAGCGCTGGACGCGCTGCCGGAACGCTATTGCATCGTCGACCTGTCCCCGGACCTGATCGAGCGCCAGCAACATAATATCCGCCAAGCTCTGCCCCATCTGGCCGAGCGCGTGCAGTGGCTGGACCAGTTGCCGGAGCAGTTGGACGGCGTGATCATCGGCAACGAAGTGCTGGACGCCATGCCCTGCGAGCTGATCCACTGGACCCCCGAACCACAACAGCGCGGCGTGGCGCTGGACGGCGAACGCTTCATCTGGGCGGACCGCGCCATCGAGGACCCGCAACTACTGCAACTGGCCCAGGCCATCGAGCCGCGTCACAACGACTATCTGTCGGAAATCAGCCCGGCCAATATCGGTTTCATCCACACCCTGGCGCAGAAGCTGGCGCGCGGCGCCGTGCTGCTGCTGGATTACGGTTTCCCCGCCGCCGAGTACTATCACCCGCAGCGCCATATGGGCACACTGATAGGCCATTACCGCCACCATACCGTGGACGATCCCTTCTTCCTTCCCGGCCTGATGGACCTGACCTGCCACGTTGATTTCAGCGCGGCGGCCCAAGCCGGCATAGACGCCGGCCTGGACCTGATCGGCTACACCACCCAAGCCCAGTTCCTGATCAACGCCGGCATCACTCAATTACTGGAGCAACTGGACCCGGCAGACGCCGCCGGTTATCTGCCGCATGCCGCAGCGGTCCAAAAACTACTATCTCCGTCGGAAATGGGCGAGCTGTTCAAAGCCATAGGCTTCGGCAAGGGCGTGAGCATAGACTGGAGCGGGTTTCTGCGCGGCGATCGCTGCTACACACTGTGAGACGGCCGCCGCGAGAATCTTGTTGACAGCCGGCTTTCGGCTGCGTATATTTCGCGTCTCGGTGCACTCGTGCATCGAAAAACGTGGCGAATTAGCTCAGTCGGTTAGAGCGACGGAATCATAATCCGCAGGTCCGGGGTTCGAGTCCCTGATTCGCCACCACAGTTTGCGAAGAATTGTTTTCGACAAGTCTTCATGGCGAATTAGCTCAGTCGGTTAGAGCGACGGAATCATAATCCGCAGGTCCGGGGTTCGAGTCCCTGATTCGCCACCAATATATTCAAGCACTTAGGCCAGTTCGAAAGAACTGGCCTTTTGCTTTTCTGCCGCCGTGTAGGCACTGTGTAGGCATTTTGGGTCAACATTAATCCATATCGATCCATATCCTCATCCGGTCCACACAACGCCGTGACGACAAAGAGTGACCGTTCGCGCTGCTTTTGACCCACACGTTCTAAACGCTATACTTCCCGGGAGCATAAGCACAACAGGAAGAATCATGCGGGCAATTGGAATTCGTGCGGCACCAAAAGCGGTCACATTTGCGGTGTATGACGACACGCTCAAAGCCGTGATCAACATCGAAGACATCAAGATCCCAATTGCCTTTACCGTTCCCGATTCTCTCAAGTATGTACGTAACAACTTGCTCGACATTTTGAGGGAGTATGAGGTTGAGCGTGCAGGTGTGCGCATAACCGAGCCGAATGCCCAGTCACCAAGCCACGAGCGCATTCAACTGGAAGGCGTGATTCAGGAAGCATTTGCGAGCAGCAGTGTCTGCGCCTACTACGTCGGACAGATCTCGTCGATTTCGGCCCGGCTACAGATTGACCGTGCGGATTTCAAGAGGTACATCGACGGGACATTGGAGTGGGATATAGAGCGCTGGGGCGATATGAGTAACGCTCAACGCGAGGCTGTTCTTTGCGCCATCGGAGCTTGCCATGCTTAAGCCCTACAGTAGAGCGGAAATTTCATTTCAGCTTCGGCAAGAAATAGGTCAGGAAGGTGCTAACTCCACTGCGCATGTGGCGCACGACGACCAGTTGGACGCGGAGATTGTCATCAAGAAGGTTCGAAAAGCCGATCTTGATTCCGTCGATACATACTTCGAGGAAGCGAAGATACTGCACTTGAGTGGGCACCCCAATGTCGTGTCGGTGCACTATGCGTGCCAAGACACGGACCACATTTACATAGCGATGCCGTTCTATCGCCGTGGTTCGCTCAATGCGCTAATCAACTCCCGGTTCCTAACAGTACGTGAGATCGTTGTCCTTGGGTGTCAGATTGCAAGTGGTCTGCACAACATCCATTCCAAGCGGCTGATCCATTTTGATCTCAAACCTGACAATGTATTGCTTTCACCACGCGGAGAGGCTCTGATTTCGGACTTTGGCTTGTCGCGTCGGCTGAGCCGAGAAGGTAGAGCGGAACAGGATCGCATGTACTACAAGATGCGCCCCCCTGAAGCGTATACCGATGCTCAATTCACGCCAGCGTTTGATATCTACCAATTCGGCCTAACACTCTATCGCATGTGCAATGGTAATGCGGCTTTCTACGAGCAGTTCCATCGGTTTGGAGCGGACCCAGTGGCGTTCGATCGTGACGGCTTCAGGTTTGCAGTCCGAAATGGTCAGTTCCCTGATCGTAGTATATTTCCCGAGCACATTCCCGAGCGATTGCGCCGCATTGTCAAGAAATGCATCGAGCCCGACATCGCAAATCGATACTCTGCGGCAATAGAGGTGTCAAATGAGCTCGCCCAGGTCGATTCCTGCCTAGACTGGGAATACTCTATCGTCGATAGGGCAAAGGCCTGGGTCAGACGGGACGATAGCAAGGAATATCAACTTACAGTCGGTGCTGCTGGCAATTCGGAAGCAACAAAGACTATGCTGGAATCCGGCCGCACAACCCGAATTACGGCCTACTGCAAACCGACCATCTCATCTAGGGACATTCGTCGGTTTTTGGGAGAGACATGATGCGAGCGAAGGTTAAGAACGACCCAGCAAGCTACGTGACTCGAATATCGCTAGCAAGCACTCTACCTGCGAAGACGTCTACGACAGCAGCGGCACTTACCTGCAATGAACAGGAACGGCGGAATGCACAGGCAACATTGGATGCGAGGTGGTATATAGACTTGCCGCCAATGATTCGTAAGAAGTGAACAAATTGGCCGATAGCCATCACAATCAGCGCATGCTTGTAACCGGTAATTACCTTGATACCCATTACAGAAACGGTACGTCCCCGGTTATCGAAGGGCAGCCCGTGCTTGCAGGTGTAGGCAGCCTTGATGGCGCCCCTCTCACCGGGCTGCAGGGAGCGTACAAGTTCGAGATGCCTGTCGTCGTAGCCGTTCTCCTAAATACTTTCTGCCAGAAATCGCAGCATCTGATCATCGGTGCCGCTGTAGCTTGGATAGCTCGCACCGACGAACCAAATTGTGTTCGAAAATGCGCTGTCCTGCGTGTCGCTCATCCTCGCCCCCTTCAGTAATACTGCCGAATGTAACTGTAGGCCTTCTCGAAAAGCTCCTCATCCGCATGCAGCTTGTATTTGAATAGGGCCTTACGCAGTGCTTTTTTGACCTCGCGTTCGCCAGCCTGCGTGCCTTGCCAACCCGGGAAGCGCACTAATCGCACGATCTCGTCGATGTCCGCAACCACGCGTTCGACCATGATCGGTGTGTCGGACGTCTTCACCTCGTTGAACAATTCAGTTAGCGCTGCCTTGCCTCGATCCTCGTCCTCTTCGGGCGGGACTTCCTTTTCTGCTTGCAGGGTTTCCTTGGCAATCTCCAACAGTTGCTTCAGGAATTCGACGCTGTTGATTTGCCCAGATTCGAAGCGATCCTTCAATGCATCGAGTCGTTCGGACAGCTGCTTGAACTTCGGGTTACCCACGTGCTTACGCAGGCGCCGGTTCAGCTTGATCTCGATCTCCTTGGCTTTCTTCGGGTCGGGGTTCGAGAGCACGGCTTCCAGCAGATCGGCGTCTAGTACCAGGGTGTCCAAGTCGTCGCGCACCGCGTCGACGTGTACGTTTTGATGGATCAATTCGATGGTCTTGGCGCCCAGCGAATGCCAGATCAGCTTGCCGTGGCCGCTGGAGGGCTGCACCGACTGGTACACCTGAGACAGCCACTTGTAGTCTTTCTCGAAGGGCCCCAGCACGGTGTCGGGTGACAACGCTTCCCAGATCTTGTTGAGCACGCTGAATTCGGCCGCGAAGTTGTCGCGTACCTCGTTGTTAGGCAGACACTGCTGTGCCGCGATCAGGCCCTCGTAGCCCTGTAGCGTGCGGTCGCAGCCGTGGAAGAAGGCCAGGCACTTTTGCATCGCCTCGGGCAACTTATCCTTCAGCTCCTGGATGTTGCTGACCACCTGCTTGACGCTCTGGTCGTCAAACTCCAGTGCAGCGGCCACGTCATCGAAGATGCCTAGGTAGTCCACGATTAGGCCGTGGGTCTTCTGCTCCGAATACGTGCGGTTCACGCGGCATATCGCCTGCAGCAGCGTGTGGTCGCGCAGCGGCTTGTCCAGGTACATGGCCTGTAGGATGGGTGCATCAAAGCCAGTCAGGAGCTTGGCGGTGACGATGATCAGCTTCAGCGGGTCAGCCGGGTCACGGAAGCGGTCCAGCAGGCGCTCTTCCTCGTCGCGGCTGCGGTCGTAAGGTGCGTACTCTGGGTGTTCCTTCTTGTCCGCAGCCTGCACCGACATCACGATGTCGGTGACTTCGGGTGGCAGCAGCTTGTCCAGCTCGGTCTTGAACAGCAGGCAGGACTCGCGGTCGAAGGTGACGATCTGGCCCTTGAAGCCGTTGGGCCCTACCTTGCTCTGATAGTGCTGGACGATATCTTCGCAGATCTTGCGTATGCGCTCGGGCGTTTTCACCAGCACCGCCATCTTGGCGGCTGTCTTGGCGAGGTTGTCCTTGTCGAGATCTGAAAGGCCACCGGTCAAGTCCTTGTAAGCTGCGTCCAACGCGGCCTTGTCGATGTGCAGGTCGATCAGCCGGGGCTCGAAATGCAGCTTTAGCGTGGCGCCGTCGCGGATTGACTCCTCGAAGCCGTATCGGCTCATGTAACCCTTCTCGTCCTCCTCCGCGCCGAAGGTGTAGAAGGTGTTGCGGTCGGCACGGTTGATGGGCGTGCCTGTCAGGCCGAACAGGAAGGCATTGGGCAAGGCTTCGCGCATCTTGCGGCCCAGGTCTCCTTCCTGGGTGCGGTGGGCTTCGTCCACCAGCGCGATGATATTGTTGCGAGAGTTCAGCGCACCATCGGCCTCGCCGAACTTGAAGATCGTCGTGATGATGATCTTGCGTACGTCCTGTGCTAGCAGTTGCTGCAACTTCTCGCGGCTGTCAGCTTTTTCCAGGTTGGGGATATCCGCTCCGGTAAAGGTGCCTGTGATCTGACTGTCCAGATCGATGCGGTCTACCACGATCAGCACCGTAGGGTTCTTCAGCCCAGCGTGCAGACGTAGCTTCTGCGCCGCGAATACCATCAGCAGCGACTTGCCCGAACCTTGGAAGTGCCAGATCAGGCCCTTCTTGGGGTACCCCGCGAGTACCCGCTCGACAATCTTATTGGCCGCCTCGTATTGCTGATAGCGGCAGATGATCTTGATGCGGCGCTTCTTCTTGTCCGTGGCGAACAGCGTGAAACTACCGAGGATGTCCAGCACCACATGCGGCCGCAGCATGCTATCGGCCGACAATTTGAGTGATTTCAGCGGATGGTGCTGGCTATCGTCGTCATCATCCAGATGCCAAGGGCCCCAGTCCTTGACTGGTAGGCCGATAGACCCGTAGCGGTAGGCCTTGCCCTCAGTGGCCACTGAGAACACGTTGCAGACGAAGAGCTCCGGCACGAACTTCTCGTAGTCGTCGTGCACCTGCACCGCGCCATCGACCCAGCTGATGCACTTCTTGACCGGCGTCTTGGCCTCGATCAGCACCAGCGGCAGTCCGTTGACCAGCAACACCAAATCAGCACGGCGCTCGGTAGGGCCTGCGCGATAAGTGTACTGCTGGGTAACGATGTACTGGTTCTGTTTCAGGTCGTCCAACTCGATCAGCCGTACCGGCACATGCTCGTTGTTCTGGCCGAAGGGCATGGAGCGCTCGCCACGCATCCAGGCGGTCATCTCCTCGTTGGCGCGGATTAGGCCATCCGAGCGCACCGATAACACGATTGCCCGGAGCTTGTAGAGCACTTCGTCGGCGCGGTCGGACTGCGCGGCAATCTCCGGATTCAGGCGGATCAGCGCATCCCGCAACCAGGGCTCAACCAGCACCTCCTGAATCTGACGCGGTACTTCAGAGGGGGCTGCGTAGCGCCAGCCGATGCCTTTGGGGCTCGGTCCATAGCTGGCTAGGGGTTCCTGGACGGTGTTGGCTGGTGTCGCCTTGATAGGGCCAACGAGCAGGTCACGGACGTAGGCTTCGACGGTGTTGGATTCGTTAAACATTGCGCCTTCCATTGCACTCGCCCAGAGCTAAAGAAAGTGTGCGAGACGCAAAGTGTTGCCGTTCTTCTAAGTTGGCAATTGCTGCGTCAATATTGTCGATTGCCTCAGCGATCTCAACTTGCTCGTCCAGTAAGGGAAATGGGAAGAGCATCGCCCTGAAGCGTTCTGCGGGCAGATGGGGAATCGTTGTCTCCCCTGTTACCGCAATGAATCTCCCTGTCCATGAGTAGTACTGAAGACAGTGAAGCAAATACCGTGGCTCATCCGCATCGGAAAGTCGTCGAAGTCGGTGGAGTGCTTTCTGGTAGCAAGCACCGGGGATCTCCTCTCTCCACATAGAAGATTTGCCGACATGCCGGCCCTCACAGGCAAGAATGTCTCCGTAGCGCAGACCGAATTTTTCCTTCTCTCTTGGGCTAAACGCCATCTCGGCAACATCGTCGAGATCCAACCTATTCCATTGAACATTCGCGTTCCGGAGGTAGGGAGTCTGGCCGGGAGCCGATCTTGCCGTCTCAGACATCATCTTGCCTAGCTGAACCTCGTATCTCTCCCCCAGCGGAGCCACCATCCATGATTTAGGCAGTTCTCCAATAGGTGTGGTGACACGCTCCTCACCACGAATACCATGTTCAAAAAATCGGGCAAACGCTGCTCGTCGCATTCGGTGTGCATCGGTGATCGCCTGGATGCTTGCGTCGGAAGCCTCGCGCCAAGCCTCGAACAGCGGTAGAAGCCGGACCTGCTCCTCCATCGTCGGCAGCGCGAACTCAAAACCCGCCAAGCTCGCCCAGTTGGTGCGTGGGCTCAACGAGCCTGCCGATGTGCCAACCGCGTGATCGAAGAAGGCGTCGGTCTGGCAAATGAATGGCAGCAACTCCGGCAGCAAGGTCTGCGCGTCCTTGGACTCCAGTACGTAAATGTCACCGGAGCACACACCCGCGAAATCCGCCACGGCCACTTTGCGCTGGTATGCGCGGCGTTTGCCGAAAAGCACCTGTCCGGGTTGGAACACGCTGGTGAACGTTACGCCGTCAGCAACGTTGCCCCAACTGCGAATGCGCAGATCGCTCGGCTCCAGATGTTCCAGACCGACATAGCGCTCAAAGCCATCAGCGAGCGGGTCTTTGCTGCGTGCTTTCGAGAGCCGCACCACGTCGCCGAACTTCACTTGGCGCCAGCCAGGTTTCAGGGATTCATTTTTCATTGTTGTTGCCTTACGAACGGCATGGCGTAGCCAAAATATTCAGTTTGGACAGAGCGATGCACGTCCCAACGTTTCGTATATCCAGCAGGGCGTTCCCGTTGATCTGCATGGGTAAGAACCAGTCGCTTCTTGGTGCGAGAAACCCCGACAAAATATGCGCAGCGGTTTTCAGCCTGATTGCCAAAGAAGATTTCGTTTTCAACGGCCATGATGATGACTGAATCGAACTCAAGACCTTTGCTTTTGTGGATAGTCAGGATGCGTACCGCTTGGTCATCCGAGAAGCGTTCAAGCGCTTTGGGCAAATCTGGTTCCAGCTTGAGCAGTTCTTCAATGCGCGCCTTGGTATCCCGGACGACCTCTTTGAGACGATCATGGGATTCATAGTCCGGCGACAGCGCGACGAGGGTTTCGATACTGATTTGTTTCAAGAAAGCTCGAACAAACTCCCACCAGCCAGAGAAAGGCCCCGCGATTAGGTCAGCGATGGCTGCCTCTTTCCGTTGCTGCTTGATCAATCGATCAAGGTCTTTTCGCGCATTGGTCTGAATTTCTTCATCCGCGAAGGGCACCAACTGGTTCATCAACCTAACCCAGGCTTTGGGCTCGCGCTGGCCATAGAGGCAAGATAGGTAGTCCACGATCAAGCGTGCGGCGGGTTCAACTGTTATATCTTGCATCTGCTGTTCGTTGCGGAAGGGAATGCCGCGTGCCTCCAGCGCGGCCATGAGATGGCCGGCGTAAAGATCGAGTTGCTTGGAGATGAGAACCGCAATTTCAGCAGGAGGTAGCTGCTCTGTCTTTATCCAACCATCAATCAAAACCGCCAGGTATTCCGCTTCCTTGCGGCTATCCTCGAAGCGCCAAGCGAAAACCTCACCTTCATCGCCGACCAACTGCTCATCGGGCATGACGGATGCTGGATCGAGTACCCGAATGATTTCGTTCTGCATGCGCAGCAAGCGTGGCTTCGAACGAAAGTTGCGGTACATGTTGAGTGGTGTCGCAGCGAAATCTGTCGCGAAGGTCTGGAAGATGCCGTCCAGTGCGCCCGCCCAACCCATGATTTTTTGCTTGGTATCGCCCACGGCGGTAAGGCGAATGCTGGTGCCTTGAAAGGCGAGCTTTACCAGTTCGTACTGCTGGTTGGTGCAGTCCTGGAATTCATCCAGAAAGACATCGCTGTAGGTCTGTCGGATCGCATTCCGGGCAACTTTCGATTTCTGAAGGATCTGAATAGCCAGCGGAACCAGATCTCCGAACTCAATCTGAGTGCTGGAAGGACCAGCTTTCCTGTCGATGATTTTGTAGCCGGCATCCAGCGCATATTCGCCCGTGAGCACTGGCCGGAATCGGTCAATGATTCGCTTGGCAAAGGCATGGAAGGTGTAACTGTCAAAGCGCGATGCCGACTCTGAACCACAGCGGCGCTGCACACGCTCTTTCAGGTTTTTGCTGGCATCAGCTTTGAAGGAGATGGCCAGAATTCGCTTGGGATAGCGACACATGCCTGTGCGCAGAAGGAAATCTGCCCGTTGCGCAAGCATTTCTGTCTTGCCGGCACCTGGGCCGGCCGTCAGGGCGAGGCAGCGCTCTTGCTCTTTAGCGGCAAGCAGGGCATTGGGCTCAAGCGTCAGGCCATCCGCAGGCTGCCAGGTTTCGACGGCAATCACTCGGGCAGCTCCGCTAGTTTGGCGATGACGGCGTCTGCCAGCCTACCAAGAGATTCAGGCATGCTCGCCAGCAACTCTTCATCAGTCAGCTGGGCCAGCGCATCGATGTGGGCGGCAGGTTTGCTGCCAAGCTTGAAGCTGCGGTGATAAGTGCCGAACAACCTCAGTTCGTCCTCGCTGTATTGGCTTGCGTCATGGTGGCTTTTCCCGAGGACAGCCTTGATCGTTGACTCATCGGGCTCTTCCCTCACTACGCCATAGGCATCCGGGTAGGCGAGCAGCATCGCGAAATCAAGATCCATGGGAAACGAGAAATACACATCTCGCTCTTCGAGCAGAGATCTGTAGTTCGCGTAATCTCGGACCTTGTGAGCGGTATCATTCCAACTGGGAATGACATGGTCCGCAGGGAGTGCCTTGCCTGGTTCGTGCACCGCCAACTGGTCATTGACGTACTTGATTCGCCCCCATCCGGCCTGATAGCGCGCGACATCCAGATCAAGCAGCGTCAGATAGGGAATCTGCAGGGCAGACAATAGGCGCCAGAAGTGATTGACGTGGCGCCCACCCAAGGGCGCTATCGAGACTGCCGACTCGTCAACAGGGGCTCCTTTGGCCTGAAGGAGTCGTGGAAGCACGATTTCTTCGCTGTCACCTTCTCCCAGCACCACAAGGCGGGAGAAATAGACTTCCGGAAAGGCCTGCACGGCCTCACGCACAAACTTGTGTGCTTCGTCCGTGGTGCCGGGCAGCTGGATATGAGTGATACGCGATGTTCTTTCCTCTGCGAGCCGCAGATAACGAATGTGTTCGGGAGCAACGCGACGGAGCATGGACGGAGCGTGAGTAGCGATTAGTGCTTGTGCGTCGCCGCTGCCGACCATCAAGTTTAGGGCATTGATGATCCGCCCAAGGTAATGGGGCGAAAGGCTGTTCTCAGGTTCCTCGACGGCGACCAGCGTAAAGACAGGTGGCCGCAACTTGTCGGCATCAAATGACTTGTCTTCTTCTGCCAGCACGGCGCGGCTGATTGCCTGTGACGACAGTACCAGGGACAGATAGAGCATCGACTTCTGGCCATCGCTCAGGCGCGAGAAGTCAACCAACTGTTCATCGTGCCCCGGCGAGAATGAAACCGACATATGCCTCAATAAGGCTTCAACCTCAGAGGCCACGAAGGTGATCTTCGGGTCGGCAAAAAAACTGCCCTTGTGTAAAGCGTCCCATGTAGCTTTCAAGCTTGTGCTGAATGCATTAACCGATGGGTTGGACGCGAGACTGTCGCTGATTTGGCCGGTGAGATCCTTGATTGCATCGCGCTCTGCATCCCAGTTCACAGCGCGCAGCATGCGCCCGAGCAGCGCATTGGCGCCGTAGGCGATGTGGTCAGCCGGGTCACGGCGGGCAGGCAGGTAGTGAACATGGATATGGTTGCGCTCAGATCGGGGTACTTGTGCGGTAGTCAGTGGCGAGCCATCGGGATTAACGTCCAACACATAGACCAAGGCTTCTTCTATGTCGCCATCCAACCCCATGGTTGCACTGAGGCGAAATCGCACGCGTGGCATACCGTCTGCCTCGTCCAAGCGCATATGGCCAAAGTGTGGCGCAACTGTGCTGTTGTCTTTTTCCTCCGCCAGTTCAGGGAAGAGAAAGTCGGCCTCTATCCAAAGCTGACGCTCCTCAGGTGCATGTTCCTCATCAAATGGAACATGGAAGTCCGAGCGTTGTATGCGGCGCAAGGATGGATCAAAAGCAAACAGGCGGCACAGCGCCTGGAGCGAGGCGGTCTTGCCTGAGCCGTTGGGGCCGATCAGGTAGGTGATATCTTCCAGCGTGAGCTCGATCGGTTGTGCGCCAAAAGACTGGAAGTTCGATAGCCGAATCGTTTGAAGCTTCATACAGCATCCTCTGCTTTGGAAAGGCCATCCAACGTTTCTACCAGCGCATACATCTGTTGCCAGAAGGCGCGCCCATCGTTCTGCCACTGCTCCCAGGAGGAGCGCAACGATACCGCATCGCCATTATTGTCGGTGGCGATGGCGGCGGCAATGCGCTTGACATACAGCGGGATCGACAGGTTGCCAGCGTTCGCGCCGATCTCGGCCTGGGTTGCGACTTTGGCGAAACCAGGCACATCGGCGAAAGTCTTGTAAGCGGTCAGGATGCGCTGCTGGTGCTCGGGCTTGAGGAAACTCTGCGCGCGCTCGCGGGTGACCTCGTTCACCGCATCGATGAAAATCACCTTGCCTTTGCGTGCAGCTGTCTTCTTGCGGTTGCAGATGACAATGCAGGACTCCATTGGGGAGTTGTAGAACAAGTTGGGTCCTAGGCCGATAACGGCCTCCACCCAGTCCTGCTCGATCATCTTGGAGCGCATCGACTGTTCCTCGTTGCGGAACAGCACACCATGCGGCCAGAGCACAGCGCAGCGCCCCTTGTCTGTGAGGCTGGCCAGGATGTGTTGCTGGAAGGCGTAGTCAGCTCGGCCTTGCGGTGGCGTGCCGAGGAAGTTGCGGCCCCACTTGTCACTGCTCCAGGCCTCGCGGTTCCATTGCTTGATAGAGTAAGGCGGGTTGGCCAGGATCACGTCGAACTGGCGCAGGCGGTCGCTCTCAATGTGCTTGGGCTCTGCCAGGGTATCACCGCGAATGATTTCGAAGTCCTCCACCCCGTGCAAGAACAGGTTCATGCGGGCAATAGATGAGGTGATGAGGTTGCGCTCCTGACCGTACAGATTGAGCGTGCGGTACTCGCCTCCCGAGCGCTTCACTTCGTCCAGTGCCGAGATCAGCATGCCGCCGGTGCCGCAAGTAGGGTCGTAGATCGACTCACCTGCCTGCGGGGCCAGCAGTTGTGTCATCAGGTGGACTACAGTGCGGTTGGTGTAGAACTCGGCTGCTGTGTGGCCCGAATCGTCGGCGAATTTCTTGATCAGATATTCGTAGGCATTGCCCAGCTCATCCTCGGGCACGTTGGCCACCGAAAGCGTCTGGGTCGAGAAGTGCTCGATCAAGTTCTTTAGCGTTTCATCGGGTAGGCGCTCGCGGTTGGTCCACGGTGCATCGCCGAAGATGCCGTCGAGCATGTCAGGGTTGGCCGATTCGATGGCGCGCATGGCCTTCTGGATGACGGCGCCGACGTTCTTGGGCGTTTGCCGCACATCGTTCCAATGCGCGCCTTCGGGAATCTGGAAGCGGTGGTTCTCGGCGAACTGGGCGTAGGACAGGTCGCCACCGGACTCGGCCAGGGCCGACTGGTATTCCTCGTCCCACACGTCCGACACGCGCTTGAAGAACAACAGCGGGAAGATGAACTGCTTGTAGTCACCCGCATCAATCAAGCCGCGCAGCAGCACGGCGGCACCCCAGAGATAGCTTTCGAGTTCTTGTTGGGTGATGCGGCTCATAGCCATCCTCCTTCGGTCATGACCTGCGCGAGCCGCTCCTCGGCCTCGCGGCAACGGGTGAGCGCATCCTTAAACGCAGCGATAGCTTCAGGCAGAGGTGGAATGTCATCCTGTAGCGGCGGCAGCACGTAGCGCGAGATGTTCAGCGTCCAATCTTCATTCTTGATTTCGTCGAGGGAGACCACGCGAGCTGCGTCCTGCACATCGGCAAAATCTTGGAACCAACGTAGGATTGCGGCGGCGTGTTCCGGCTCCAGATAGTTCTGCGCCCGGCCGCGACGGAACAGACGGGATGCGTCGGCGATCAATACCTTCTGCTTGCGGACAGTAGGCTTGTGCTTGCGCAGCACCAAGATGCAAGCGGCCAGACCGGTGCCATAGAACAGATTGGGCGCCAGGCCAATCACCGCCTCGACCAGATCCATCTGCAGCAGCTTCTGCCGGATCTCGCCTTCGGCCCCCTTGCGAAACAGCGCTCCCTGGGGCAGAACGACAGCCATGCGGCCCTTCCCCTCGGCCATCGACTTGACCATGTGCTGCACCCAGGCGAAGTCACCGCTGGAGGAAGGCGGTAGCCCGGCGAAGTTGCGCCCGAAGGGATCGTTCAACCACAGGTCCTCACCCCACTTCTCCAGTGAGAACGGCGGATTGGCAATAACGCAGTCGAAGGTCGCGAGCCGATCGCCGTCGAAAAAGGCAGGGTTGCGCAGCGTGTCCCCTCGAACGACCTGAAAGTCCTCAATGCCGTGGAGGAACAGGTTCATCCTTGCGATGGACGAAGTGGTCAGGTTCTTCTCCTGGCCGAACAGCTTGCCCCACAGGCGCTTCACATCACCGTGCTGCTCCTGTACGTGCTGCACTGCAGCCAGTAACATGCCCCCCGTACCGCAGGCCGGGTCGTAGATGGTTTCGGCCTCCTTAGGGTCGAGCATGTCGATCATCATCCGAACGACGCTACGCGGGGTATAGAACTCGCCCGCCTTCTTGTTGGTGGCGTCGGCGAACTTCTTGATCAGGTACTCATAGGCGTCTCCGAGAACGTCCGACGCCACATCCTGGTTGCTCAGCGGAAGCTTCGAGAAGTGCTCGAGCAGATCTTTGAGCAGCGCGTCGGACAGACGCTCCTTGTTGGTCCACTGGGCGTCGCCGAAGACGCCATACAGCGTGTCGGGATTCTCCTTCTCGATCTCACGCATCGCCAGCTGCAGGGCCGTACCGACGTTCGTAGCCTTGGTCCGCACGTCGTTCCAGTGGCAATCTTCGGGTATTTGAAAGCGGTGCGACTCGGGGAACCACGCCAGTTGCTCATCGCCGGTTTCGTCGACGACCTCCTGGTACTCCTCGTCCCACACATCACAGATGCGCTTGAAGAACAGCAGCGGGAAGATGTAGGTCTTGAAGTCGGCCGCATCCACGGGGCCACGGAGGATGTTGGCGGATTCCCAGAGGTGGCTTTCGAGCTGACCGAGGGTGATTTGTTGGTTGCTCAAACGCTTAATCCTTCTTCATCGAACCGTCGCATGCGGCTTGTGTTCTTGTCGGTCTTCATCGGTTATTCAAACAGCCGCTTTGGCTTGACGATGTAGCCTGCAGGCTTCTTCTGTTTCTCGATCACCCCTTCATCGACAAGACGCTGCAACCATGCCTTGGCCTGAGCGTTTGAGACATCCAACGCTGCGGCTACTTCGGTGTCTTTCATCGGCACGTTCAAGAGCAGCTGGATTGCATTACGCACAGCTGCGAACAGCACTACAGCTGGGGGCGACTCCGGCTGCGGCAACTCCTTAGCCTCACCTATCGGCGCAACCTTTTCCGGTGTGGCGGACATCAGTTCTTCGGAAACCACAACTGGGGATTGCACATCTGAAACAACGTCGACAGGTGACGATGGCTCGCTCTCGGCTTGGGGCGCTGGAGCGGCGTCGAGTGGTATGGGCGCCGTAGATGAGGCGTCGGCTGCTGGTGGACTGTCGTTCGGAAACAGCGGAAAACCAGCCTGTGGGGAGGCGACTGACGTTGGCATCTGCACGTTGAACACTTCAGCAAATGAATCCACGTTTTGCGGATTCGGCCAGGGAAGCGCACCTTTCTTTCGCAGGGCGTCTAATCCAGCAGAAGATTCGCCCGTCGATCGAACGAAGACGGGGACGAACTTCAGTTTGTCGAGCTGCTCAACGGCACCAGCCCAAGTGCCCCCCTTGTTAAAGTCGGAACTCACCACAAGTGAGCTGTCCGCCAATGCGTAGATCAGCTTGTTTCGTTGCATGGCATTGCCGACGTTGAACCCGGCGCTTGGGTCGTAGGGTGAAATCAGCACCAGTCGACCATCGAGCAGCAGGTTACGGTGCTCGCGGTTCATGGTGGTCTTTTCCAGACTGTCCGCCAAAATGCCACAGACTTTGCCTCCCGCCTCAAGCGCACCACGCATGGCAGCCTGATCGATCCCTTTAGCGCCGCCTGACACGAGCGTACTGCCAGCGCGGGCAGCCAGCCGCCCGACAGACATCGTGTAATCAATTAAGGCGTTGTCCACATGGCGCGATCCGACGACGGCAAACCCACCGGTTTCGAGCAGGCCCATGTCGCCACAACCGTAGAGCACAGCCGGCGCGTCTTCACGGAGCCGAGCTTTCAAGCGACGGGGGTACTCTGCGTCGGCACGGCTGACTACCCAAATAGCGCGAGCTTGCCAACGCTCAATCACTTGGCTCAACAGGAATCCGCGCCCCAGCAACCGCTGCAGCCGGCTCTCGTCAATCACCGGTTGGCACGCACGCAGGATCTCAGCTGCGTCCGGGGAAACGAGATCGGCAGGCTGGCGCTGGATCTCGCGCAAGTGACGAGCAAGGCGTTTGTATTCGCCAGGCGAAAGCAGATCGGGTGACGCAGTGCCACGTCCGGCAATGAGTGGCGCCGTCAGCAGCAGGATCGCCTGGGTGTTGGGTGAAAGGGCCGGCGTCATTCGTCGTGCCCCGTCTGTGAGAGGGCCATTGGCCAAACTGCGCCGCTTCCACTCTTACGCAGCAGCCACGCAGATACCGTCAGCGTCCAGCGCGAATCGACCATGTCATCAACCAGGAGGACCGGGCCGGGAGGGATGGGCTGGCCGTTAAGTGCGAGCGAGCCATCAAGGTTGCGCGCCTGTTGTGTACTGTTTGCCATCGTTTTCTGTTCGGGCCTTGCATCTGTTTTTGCGATGACCATATGAAACGGCAGACCCAGTGCAACAGCCAAGCGCTGAGTGAAATCCGGTACTAAGTCTGGATGCCGAAGCGAAGGTACGCAGGTCACCCAGGTCGGAGCTGGTTGCGGGCTCCACTCCTGGATCATCTTTACGCAGGCGGCAATAAGGTCATCGGAAAAATTGCCATCGCGGTATTTGCCATGTCGAACCAAATCGCCCCAGCCGGCATCACCCCAAACGCACAATGCTTTGCCTTGCTGGGCTTGATATTCAATGTTTGTATTACTTGCGATGCCGTACTGAGGCATGCCGCCTATCGGCCACTTCTTGCGCGGTTCGATGGGCAAGCTGGTTCGACGAAGAAATGCGACGGCTGCTTTGATCAGTTCGGCATCCACCGTTGTAGGCAGTGGAGGCAAGGCCGGGTCGGTGACAACACTTGGATCACCGTCGAGCGCGCCTATCAAAAAGCCCATGTGCTCACCAAACGGCAGACTGACGTAATCCTGCATCTGCTGGTGTTCGTCTCGCCGTAGTGCAGTGAGCCGCTCCGCTCGATCCCAAAAACCTTCGCTCAACGTTGCTGCCGTGAGCTGCCATTTGCTGCCTTGTTTGGCGATGGGAGCCGGCGCTTCGAGGGAGAGCAGTGCAATCGTTTTCTCGACGCGCCCTTTGCTCAGGTTAACTCGGCTCAGCAGTTCAGGTACGGACAAACCACTTTCTTCCTTTTCAAGGGCACTCAATACGTCGGCAACTTCCTGACGGGTCGGGAAGGCGCTGCGGATAAACCAATCGGTGATGTCCGACTCTTCCTGGCCGCTGAGTAACACACCATAGGCAGAGTCCAGTGCGCGTCCTGCACGGCCAACCTGTTGGTAGTAGGCGACTACCGAACCAGGCATTTGGTAATGGATAACGAATGCCAGATCCGGTTTGTCGTAGCCCATGCCCAAAGCCGTTGTGGCAACCAGCGCTTTGACCTGGTTATTGAGCAGTGCCTGCTCCAGTTCCTCTCGGCGGTCGCCTGTTTCGCCGGTGTAAGCCTCTACGTTTAAGCCTTGGGTCTTCAGCCATTCCGCCACTTGATTGGCGTCCCGCACCGTCAACGTGTAAATGATGCCGTGGCCTTGCAGCGTGGCGAGTTGCTCTGCCAGCCATGCAAGGCGCTCGGCCTGGCTGGGCAGGCGGATGGTCTGCAAAGAGAGTGAGGTGCGATTGAGATCGCCCCGCGACACATCAAGCTTGGGTCCAAGAACCGCCGCGAGATCATCCATCACCCTGTTGTTCGCCGTCGCCGTAGTAGCGAGGAGTCGGAGATTGGGCGGTAGCGTTTTGACGATGCGTTCCAGCAGTCGGTAGTGAGGGCGGAAGTCGTGCCCCCAATCGGAAATGCAGTGTGCTTCGTCGATGACCAGCAGAGAGATCTGTGCGGCGATGCCCGCCAGTACCTGGGTGCGAAAGCGCTCGTTTGCCAGGCGCTCAGGCGAGATCAACAGAATGTCGATTTCCCCGTTGGCCAGTTTGCCCTCGACTGCCGCCCAGTCGTCCATGTTGTCGGAGTTGATCGTGGCGGCGCGAACTCCCATCCGCTCTGCCGCAGCGATCTGGTTTCGCATCAACGCCAGAAGCGGAGAGATCAGCAGCGCAGGTCCGGCGCCTACTTCACGCAGCAACTTGGTCGCGATGAAGTAGACGAAGCTCTTGCCCCATCCGGTCTTCTGCACAACCAACAAGCGGCCTTTGCCTTCGACGATGTGACGAATGGCATCCTCTTGGCCGTCACGGAAAGTGGCTTCTGCACGTCCGGAGCCGATCCGGAGTAGTTCCAGTGCGCGTTTTGGATCGTAGGCCACGTTATTTCTCTCCCTTGTTTTGGTCGGGCGAGCGGTAGCCCGGCGCCAACACAGCGTTCTTGACGCCGTACAGCGCCAAGTGATCTTTCAGCCAAAGCCTGAATTCGTAACCGCGCAGATTATGGTCGGGAGAACAGTCCACACCCCACTTGCGCAGGATGTATCCGGCCGTTGCGGCACGCAGCCTCATCCGCAGCACGCCGTCCTGCATGTCGTAGTCCATTTCAGTGATTTCAGGCCGAGGCTGATCGGGATGCGGAACCAGCTCCAGTTCGACGATCCGGGTCCACTGAATGTCTTGATCGCTCAACTCGTGGGGCGCCACTGGCAGCCCCTTCAGCACCCTGGGGCGTCTGATTCGGGTGATGACGAAATCCCGGAACTCCTGGGACTTCCGGTCGAAGGCGCGGACGTGCCAGCGCAGTCCGTTGTCGATCAGCGCAAAGGGAACGATCTCGCGCTCGGTGTGGCCACTGGAGATGGAGTGATACTCGATGCGGAGCGGACATACCTGATGGATGGCCCGAGTCACGCTCGCGAGCACATCCAAGTCTGGTTGGTTGAGCCTTAAAGGAATTTCACTGGCCACCCAAGCCTTGAGCCGAGATGGCTCTCCGTCGCCGAAGCCCTGCGTCAACCACGAGAGCACCCGCTCCGGCAGAAAATCAAAGAGCGGTTTGAAGCCAACCCCAAGGACATAGCACTTGGCCTTGGCATCGTAGTCGATGTTGCCCGGGGCCAGCTCCTTGTAGATCGCCAAGTCACGCGTGGCGGCAGCCGACTGGATGCCGAACCGCGACACCAAGTCCTGGCGGCGAATATCCCCGATGAAACGCACGCGCAACTCCACGAACGCGAGGCGGTCTCGCTGTGGCTGGGTGAGTTCTGCAAGCTGATTTATGGTCATCCAGAAGTGCTCGATCGGGTTAGCGAAGGCTAATAATGGTTATTGCATGGAGTATATAAGCAGCCCTATCATGCGTCCACGAAATCACTACAATTCGTCAACATGATCATTTTGATTATGATATTGCAGTCGTAATCAGGAGCGGGGTGAGAAAGATGGAATCAGCACGTGATAAGCACACGGGCGAGATAGTGGACGCCGAACAGCTCTGGATCATCGACCCGGTCGATCCCCTGGGCTATGAATGTCGGGGCTGTGGCGCCCTAGCCACCCCCTGTTCGTACCGACCAGAAAACAAGGTCCGCCCCTACTTTAGCGCGAAGGATGGGCACAACGCTGGCTGCGACGTCGAGGGAGAAGTCGAACTGGTGAAACGAGCTCGGAAGCAACGCGTGTCAACCCGCGAGGGCTTCCCAGGCAGCTTCCCAAACCGGCTTGTGCTCCGAGACACACGCCCTGTGGCCGGTACGAAAGGAACACCGACTGCCACGACGAGCGCTGGAGGATGCCGAACCGGCTCCAATGGCTCAAGCGAGGAGCAACGAGATCGACATTGGGCGGCCCAAACCATTCGGCCAATCTGCCGCACTTTCGTCAATTATCCGCATGATCGGCATCTCCCTTTGGCGGTACCAGGCATCGCTACCGAGACTTACCAGCGCGTCTTCCGCTCTCTCAAAAGCGATCAGATTCTCCAGCACCCTGAACCGCGCCTTTTCTATGCCCCCATCAGTTGGAAAGCATCACTCGCCAACGACGATCATCTGGAAATCCAGTTGAGCTATGGTGAATGGGAAGAGCGGAAGCTTATCCGTCCATATCGGGTGAAAGTGAACTGGCAGAACTGGAGCGTTGCGAAACGCAACTATGTCTCCCGAGAGATCGAAACCGCCAGGCTAGAGTACATGGCAGCGAAAAAACGAGAAGACAAAGAGAAGGGTTGGCTGTTCTTCCTTGGGAGACAGGACGAGAGTGATCGAGCGCTCTTCCACGTCGACGATCATCGACTCATTTGCTGTTTGGTCGCGGAGATGATCTATCCGCCTTGGCCGACCAAACGCTAAGAGGAGAGTCAAGCATCCAGATGCCCCAGTACACAGCTCGACTTGACCAGTCGGCAAGTTGAATGGTGGCCACAACCCCGTGGCGGGACTGCGTAGATTCAAAAAATTTTCACCCACATATCACGATGGAGAGCGGTGGAATGCCACCGCTTCTGGGCCACTCGGTCCGCCTTTTGTCCTCTCCCTGGAGCCATCATGATATCGACCAACTCCCCCCTCGAAAGCCTCTGCGTATTCGCTCTAATGTTCCTGATCGGCGCACTCTGGGGCCATTTGCGCTGCAGCAGCCGCGACGCTCCCCAGAAGGAGCAGACGGCATGACCACGACTTGTCCGAATTGCCGATCCCCACAAGTGGTGACCCGTAACCACGCGCGCAAGGTTGGCGGCACCCTAGGAGCAATCGCTGGCGCTGCCAGCGGTTTTTCCGCGGCCATGAAAGGCGCGCGCATCGGCGGCACGCTCGGTGGTCGGATCGGTCTCATTGCCGGCCCTCCCGGCGCAGCCCTGGGCTCCGTCGCCGGAGCCATCCTCGGTGGCCTGCTGGGCGGGACGACCGGCTGCTCGGCCGGTGCGGCTCTAGGTGAGCTGATCGACGATAAGGTTCTGCACAACTACCGCTGCCTAGACTGTGGGCATACGTTCGGGGAGGCGTCGGCCGGGTATCGTGCCCGCCAGCCTTCATCCTTCGACGAACCCGATGCGGGTGGGTACAGAGCCCATCCCTTCGGCCTGTCCGAAGAAGACGAGCCGCTTCCTCTACCTCACGGCTAATCCCGGCGGCGGGCTCATCCGCCACCTTCCTTTCGCCTCCTCTTAATCTCATTATCAGCCCGGCTCTTGCCGGGCTTTATGCATTCGTCTTTCCAAAGGAGCAATCATCCATGCACCTCGTCGAATCCATGGCTTATGTGGGCCAACAACCCTGGCACGGCCTGGGTAACCAATTGTCTGAACATCAACCTATCGAAGTCTGGCAGCGTGAAGCCGGCATGAACTGGAGCATCGAGTCATCTGATGTTCGGTTCGTCACTGGCACAGGCAACATCGGCGCTATCCACGCTTTTCCCGATCAGAAAGTTTTGTACCGCTCCGACACCAAGGAGCCCTTGTCAGTCGTCTCCGCGCGCTATCAGGTCGTGCAGCCCTTGGAGATATTGGAGTTCTACCGTGATTTGACCGAAGTCGGTGGTTTCGAGCTGGAAACCGCCGGGGTGCTCAAGAACGGCCGCAAGCTTTTTGCACTCGCCAAGACGGGCCAGAGCGCGGCACTCAAGAGCAAGGACACCGTGAACGGTTACCTGCTGCTCGCCACCGCCTGCGACGGGACGCTGGCAACCACCGCGCAGTTCACGAGTGTGCGTGTGGTCTGCAATAACACGTTACAGATTGCCTTGGGTGATGGCACTGGCGCCGTCAAGGTGCCGCATCGCAGCCAGTTCGACGCGCAAGCGGTCAAGCGACAGCTTGGTATCGCCATCTCATCGTGGGATGCCTTCATTGCGCGGACCAAGGCGCTCGCTGAGCGCAAGGTGTCCGACTCGGCCGCCGAAGCGTTCCTGCGGCGTGTGCTCAACTATTCGACTCCAAACGTTGCGGATCGCGACGCACTCGCAGTCAACGAACGCGCGATCAAGGCAGTCGGCCAACTCTACGCCGGCCGTGGCAAAGGAGCGGATCTGGCGTCGGCCTCCGGTACCGCATGGGGTCTGCTCAATGCGGTGACCGAGTACGCAGATCACCATCGCCGCGCCCGCAGCGACGACCACCGTCGTGATGCCGCATGGTTTGGCGCAGGCGCGACGCTCAAGCAGAAAGCGTGGGATGAAGCACTCAAGCTCGTGGTATAGCAGTCCCACCCGTCTTCCCTTACATGTCGGCCCGGTCGTATTCACCCACAGGGCCAAATCATTCTGGAGGTTACTTGAGACCCCTCGAACCCACGGCTAGGCGGAACGGAGGAATGATCGGCGGGAACCGCTGGGCGTGGATGCTGGCGGCCAGTGCGACCGGCACCGCGCTCAGCCTATCGGTGTTGTCCAGCTGGCAGCGCGGCGGCACGATGGCAGAGCGACTGGTGTGGGTAGCGCTCGGCATCGTGCTGGTCGTCAGTGCGCACCTATTGCCTGCCCTGATTCGGTATGCGCCCGTCGTCATGCGCGCAGTGGGCGGTGCGCTGTGGCTGATTTGCGTGACCGCTGCCTGCTATGGTCATGCGAACTTCTTCCTACTCGCCCAGCGGCATGCCGGGGAACTGCGGGCCTCAGCGACTCCCGTGTCCGAAGCAGTTCCGTCCGGTCGCAGTCTCACCGCAGTCACGGCGGAGCGGGCTGGCGTCACCGCACGACTGGCGGCGGTCAATGCGCAGCGCTGTATGGGCAACTGCACGACACTGGAAGCCCGTCGCGTCACGCTTACCGCCAAGCTCGATGCACTGGAGGCCGAAGCCGACGACATTCGGCGTCGGCAGGCAGCGGATGACCGGGCCATGACCCGACGCGACGCCCAGGCGACCGATCCAGTCACGGGGCGACTCGCGGTGCTACTCGGCACGACCGTCGCGCGCGTCGATCTGTTATCGAGTCTCACCTTCGCGGCAGTACTGGAAGGCGTTGCCTGCCTGCTGTGGACGATCGCGCTACAGTCCCGGCCCTCTCTGGGAATCACGGTAGTCACGCCCCCTGTCACGGCGGGACACGAAGCGAACGGCAGTCACACGCCGGACAGCGCTCCAGTCATGCCGTTACCGGAAGACGCATCATCCGACCCCGACGTGACGCTGCTCGTGCGGGACATCGCTGCCGGGCGGGTACGCCCAACCGTCGCCGATATCCGTCGTCACCTTGGGTGCTCGCAATCCCGCGCGACGGCCCTGCGCCGTCAGCTCCCCACGCCCCACCCGACAGCATAAACCGGGCATCCGCCCGACGCTCGCCTTTCCCTTCTTCTCAACTGACGTTCCTGCATCCGACCTCGTCGGAGGCCCGTGTTCGTCTCTATATCAGGAGAGTCACATGCCGGATTACTCCGTACCCGCATTGCCCCGACTGCGGTTAGCCCTCGGCCACCTGGTGGCCACGCCCGCTGCGATCCATGCTCTACAGGCAGCAGACGTCTCGATCTTTGCACTGGTGAAGCGTCACGCCAGTGGCGACTGGGGCGACGTGTCGGACGAAGACCGACAGCACAACGATCTTGCTGCCATGGCCGGTGAGCGTGTGCTATCCAGCTACTCGTTACCAAACGGACAAACCGTGTGGTTGATCACGGAGTGGGATCGCCTGAGCACGACAGTTCTGCTTCCGGAGGATTACTGATGGACGCGCTGATCCAGAAGCTGCACCCGGCCTTGCGTCTCGGTCAGCAGGTCATGCTGGCTAAATCCGGGGTCCCGCTTTTCAGCCGGCAAGGGGACTGGGACGGCGGTAGCCCTCTCCACTGCATCGCCATGGCGCTCGCGCTACTCGGCAAGTTGTCTGATCCGGTGCAGGTCCGACGGGATGCGGATGGCCCAGAAGGCCACTTCTGGAATCGCGCCTGGCCGCATTACCTGCACGGCCTGACGCTGTCTGAATTGGCAAGCTTCGTTTGGGAGCTGAACTGCGGCGTGCAGCCGGTCACGGCCGAGGGCAATGCCGCGGTGGTGCTGCGTTTCTGCACGCAGGAACTGGCTAAGGGCCGGCCGGTGATAGTCGGCTGGCACAGCCAACAGCAGGCACATGCGGTGCTGTTGGTCGGCGTCGAGGGGCGACAGCTTGCGCGGCACTTTGTACCCCACGCGATGCTGTTGCTTGATCCGGCCGAGGCCGAACCGGGGCTGGCCGGTTTCAATGCTCGGCTGGAATTCGGCAAGGGCAAGCGACCTACCTACGTCACAACGACGGCAACGTACCCTGTCTCTATCGAGGGAGCCATATCGATCCAGCTCTCCCGTCCACCGTAATCACCGCAACCGGCGGCGCTTGATCTCGGGCGGCGTGGCGGCATTCACCCGCCGATCCCCGCTCGGTGCGGGCGGGATATCGGTCATCGGTGCAAACAGTTCTGCCAGGCTGATCCCGATCGCGTGGCAAATGTCTGCCAGTGTCTCAATTGAAGGATTGGCAGCGCCGCGCTCTATGGACGAAATGTACGTTCGGTCCACCTGTGCCTCGAACGCCAACGTTTCCTGCGACTTATCGACCGCATGCCGGCACTCCTTGATCCGCTTGCCAAGTGCAATCGAGATCGGGGCCGGCCTGGCAGTAGGTGTGTTTGAGCGCTTGGCAGTCATGCCATGCAGGATGCCCACCTGATGACTGATTAGCGACGCTATAGAAACAGCAAAAATTGTCGTCTTTACTCTACAATTCGATACGCATTGGCGGTGTGGCCGTCGTATCCATATCGGGTCTGGCTTTGTGTAAGCCAGTATTCCCTAGAACGACAATTTTTCATCTCAACAGGGGGATTTCATGAAAAGAACCTTAATCGCGGCAGCGTGCCTCGCTTCCTTTTCAGCCTATGGATAGACCTATGTCGGTCTTGAGCTAGGCAAGGCAGACCATAGCAAGTACAGCGTGAACGACATGGAGTGGGACAGCCTGTCAATCACTAAGAATGACAACCATCCAACGGGTTGGGGCCTGTATGTCGGGCACGGCATCAAGGACTACCTGTCCGCCGAACTGGGTTACCTGAATCTGGGCAAGAAGAAGGTCGCGGGAACGGATACTCCTGGCGGCTGTTAAGATTTATATGGGCAGCCCACAACCCCTATGGTATTTGGCGACTCATCACGCGGGAAAGAAGATCTGGGAGCCAGTAATTGAAACAATCGCCATAGATCCATCACACCCGCTGTTTGAAGCCTCCTGGCAACATCTGATGTTTGGTGGGGATGGAAAACGCGTTGCTCACTTTGTAGCAGCAATCGGTGCGGAGCATTTACAGAAAATATTCAGAGTCCTGATGGATCGAAAGCTGGAGACCAATGGCTGGTTCATGCCAGAGGCCTGGGAGGAGCTTTTCAAGCTTGCTCCAGATGAAGCAACTCGTAGCGTGTGGTTAGAGGAGATGGCGCTTCACGCTTCCAAGGTCCTAGATAACATTCTGGAAGTGAGGCAGTGGGTTCCGAAGGGTTATCAAACTGAGTTTTATAAGAAACTTAATGATTTTATTTACTTCCTAGTCTTGAGAAAAATGGATGAAATCTTCAATGAAGACGAGGGCGATGCTGGTGATGAACCGGGAATCGGTAGCGATGAAGATTCTGAGATCCTCAAGCAGGGTAAACTAATGGTGCTAGAGAAATTTATGGAGGCCATGAGAAAGCTGCTGGATCAATATCCCCCAAAGCTACTGGGAACCTATGAAGTGATAGACCGTAAGCTGGCCAGATTCGGATTTGTCGACGCTTCATTCCTGTCTGAATTGGAAAGTAAGCGACAGCTGCTGATAGCGGATCGTAACACACCAACTCCACACGAACCGGAAGTTGACTCGTGGGTGTGGTAATCCATGCATGCACGCAGCCCATCAGCCGCTGTTCGTTTGTAGATCAGGCTACATCGACTTGAAACTCGATTCCCGCCTGTTCCAGCATCCAAGACTCGATTTTGTCATGCCACTTCCGCAGCAAATCGAGAGGACGACGGCGATAATGCTTCTCGGCGATAGCTGACGGCTTGTGCCCCTGGATTTGCGCAACTACCCCGACCGGCACCTCAACCCATTCCGACAAAGTACCGAACGAGCGGCGAAGGCCATGCAACGTGACATGGGGAAGCTCCGCCTCGGCAAGTGCCTTGTTGTGCGCGATGCGGGGTTCAGCGATCTTGCCGTCCTCCGAAGTCTTGCTGGAGAACACCCATTCGGACGGCGCCCACGTCTCTCCTCGCTCGTTTAGGCGTGCGAGTTGCCGGCGATCCGGCGGCGTGTCGTTCAGCCGCTTCAAATTCATCAACAACGTCGCGAGATACGGAGTAAGGGGAATCGTCCTGCCACCGGTCCCCTCGACCTTGTCGTCCAGAACGAGGCTTCGCCAACGAAAATCGACATCATCCCAACGCAAGCCTGCCCATTCTTCACGACGAGCACCCGTGATCAACAATCCTTGCAGATAAGCGCTGATGATTGGGTTGGCGATATTGCGCACGGCGCGAAACCACGCCGCCAACTGTTCTCGCTGCAAACAATCAGCTTTTGTTGCGGGCTTGGTCAAATGCTCGCGAATCCGCTTGTTAGTGCATACCTCAGATGAAGCAAGACCCGCATAATCAGGTTGTTCTTGGCACCATGTGATAAATGTCCGCAGAAGCGAGAAAGCCAGCCGCGCTCTCGCCGGGCGCGCCTTCACCTCTTCCGCCAGCCACGAATCAACGGTCTCGCGAGTTAACTCGGACAAACGGAGTGCCAGCAACGGAGCTAGCGGGCCTGCAACAATTTGACGCCCGCCCTTTTTTGCCTGCCGCCCCCCCACCTCTGACAACCGCTGATGGTCCAAGTAATGCCGCTCCGACCACTTGTCCTTGCGCACCTCCAAGTATTGCTGCCAAGCCTCCAGGACAAGCAAATCCTGCCGCCGCGCCTCCGCACGGCGGGCTTCGTGAGCCACTTGCTGCTCTGCCCGTACTTCGCGGGGATCTTTGCCGTCGTCAATCAGTGTTCTAAGCCTTGCCGCCTCGGTGCGTGCGCGCCCCAGATCCCACGCACGGGCATCCCCGATGGTCACCCGGACTGTCTTGCCGAACAAACGAGATTCGAAAATGTAGGCTCGCGCGCCCGCTGCCGTGACACGCAACCCGAAGCCGGCCGTCTTCGCATCCCAGTAAATAGTTTGCTGCTTGCCCGGTTCGCATTGGAAGCTCTCAACCCGCGCCGCTGTGAAGTTCTGCTTGCTCACAATTCCCTCGTGTAGGCACTATGTAGGCAAATCCTAGGACAATCGATCCATCTCGGTCAATGAAAAAATCCGCGCAACTTGGCTAAAACCCTTTATTTATAAGGAAACAAGGTGCCTACACGGATGTCGTTCCACATGAACGGATGTTTAGTTCTTCGGAATCATAATCCGCAGGTCTGGGGTTCGAGTCCCTGATTCGCCACCAAAATGAAAAGGGTCAGCGCAAGCTGACCCTTTTCGCATTTCCGCCGCCCTCCGCCTCCCCTCCCAGAGCCGCACCTCGCAGAGAACCTCCCACACAGTACAAGTCGCACCCTCAGGAAGCGCAACGCAGGGTCAGGGGTGTTATGAGCGAGCCTTATCCACAGGCTGAAGCGAGAGCGTCAAGTTATCCCCAACCGCCCAGCTATAGTGAAGCATTTCCCGCTGGAGCCTAGCCATGCGCCGCCTGCAAGCCGGAACTCTCCGCGCCGCTGTCCACGGATTGATCTGCGCCGCGGCGCTATGCGTCGGCCTGGCTCAGGCCGCACCTCCGCTGACACCCAGCGTCTGCAGCCGGGAGTTGAGCGTAGGGTGGGACAGTTGGCCCCCATACCACTACCTGTCCGCGCGCCAACAGCTGGACGGCTACTCCGTCGCCGTGCTCAACGAAGCCGCTCGCCGGACCGGCTGCCGGCTCAACTATCAGCAGATGCCCTGGCCGCGGACCTTGCTGAGCCTGAAAAACGGATTGGTGGACCTGGCGATGGAAGCGCTGAAAACGCCGGAGCGCGAGTCTTTCGCCCGCTTCGTCTGGGCTTACAGCCCCACCACCGTGCGTTTGTGGGGCCTGCGCAGCCGCGTCGCGCAATGGCCGACGCACCGGCTGGAGGACCTGGGCAAGCACGGCAAGCTCATCCTCGGCGTCACCCGCGGCGATAGCTACGGGACGAATATAGACGCTTGGCTGAAACAGCCGCCGCCCACGGTCAGCGTGGATATCGGGCCGACTCTGGACATCAATGTCCAAAAACTGCGGGCCAAGCGGCTAGACCTGTTGCTGGCCAATAGCGCCACCATGCGCGCAGCGCTGCAGGCCCAGGCTACGGAACCGGAGGTCGTGCCGCTCGCTCCAGTCTGGAATACCGGAGGCGCTTATTTCATCTTCAGCAAAAGCAGCGTGCCGCGGCCGGTGGTGGAGGCCTTTCAGCAGGCCTTGACCAGCATGCGGCGGGACGGGGCGATCCAGGCCCTGTACCAGCAGCACTTCGAAGCGCCGTATCCGGAGGAATAAACCGGCGTCTGCCGCCTCAATCCTCGCCGCCGCCCTGCAGCCGTTCCGCCAGCGGCAGCAGCAGTGTTTCCGCCAATTGGGCGAACAGAGGGTCGTCCAGCGGCTGCTGATTGCGAAAGGCCAATGCGATCGCGGCCTCGTCCTTTTGCGCCATGCCGCCTTCGCGAACAAAGCTTGGATCCCACTTCTCCAGCGCCTTCTGCATCGCCTTGTCGCGCCGCTCCGGCTCCGCCGCCAAGGTCTCGGCGTAAGCCCAACTGGTGCGGCCGAACCAAGGCAAGGGCTGATCCTGGCCCTGGCGCCAGCGCGCCAGCCACGGCTCCAGCAAGGCCAGAGCCTCCGGCTCGTCCTCCAGCAGCAGGCTGCCGGTGTCGTCGTAGCAGACGGTGCGGCAAGCCACGCCAAGCGGCCGCGCCGCGCACAGAATCAGGTGGCTCAGCCACAGGGCCACGCGCTGGGCGGCGTTGATCTTGCCGACGACAAAGTCCAGCTGACCTTCGGGACGCAATCCGGTGAGCTCGCCCACCAGGGTGAGACCGGCCGCGTGCAGATGGACCGGCTGCGGCGGTAGAACGTCCCGGCTCAGAGCGGCCGGCAGCCGCGCCGCCAGCTTGACGCTGGAACGCGCCTCCTCCACCAGCCAGGCCCGGCCCAACGCGGCCGGGGGCAAGAGGCCGGCGGCGGCGACGCGCTCTCGCACCGGCGCTTGCGGACGGCGGTGCAACATGGCGTCCACAAGTTGCCTGCGCACCGCCTGGCTGGCGTCTCCGTCCACGGCAAAGGGCTCGCGCACCGGCAATTCCTCGTCGCCGCCAAACAGACGGATGGCAAGCCGGTCCGCGAGCCAAGCGCGCACCGGATTGCGCCAGAAGCGGATGAAGTCATGCAGATTGACCACGCCGCTGAGCGCAGCCGGCGGCAAAGCGCCGGCGAAGGAGCGTGGCGCGGCCTCCGGCTGCGACAAGGCCGCCGCGAAGGTGGGCTCGAAACTGGCCAGCCGCGGATCCGCGCCGTCGTAGGCGGCGGGCGAAAATGGCTGCAGCGGATGGCGCACCGTCAACGTCCGGCCGAGATCCTGGCCGCACATGGCGGAGAAGCAGTCCAGCAACTCGGCGATCAGCGGCGACGGCGGCAGGGTCTCTCCGCTGCGGGCGGACTGCCCCACATAGGACAAATACAGTTTTTCGCGCGCGGAGAGGATGGCCTCCAGAAACAGATAGCGGTCGTCGAAGCGGCGCGAGCGGTCGCCGCGGCGCGGATGGCGCGCCACCAGATCAAAGCTGACCGGGCGTTCGTCGCGCGGGTAAGCGCCGTCGTTCATGCCGATCAGACACAGCACGCGGAAGGGAATGGAGCGCATCGGCACCATCGCGCAGAAGGTGACGCCGCCGGAAAGAAAGCCCAGCGGAGAGGCCAGCGTGAGCTTGCGCTTGAGCCAATCCCGCACCACCGGCAAGCCCACCTGCTTTTCAAAACCGGCCAGCTCCGCGTCCTCCGCCAATTCCGCCAGCGCGCCACGCAGTACTTCCAGCGCTTTCTCGTCGTCAACGTCGGCGTCGAACAAACGCTCGCAAGCCTGCTGCATCCTCTCAGCCCACCGCGCCGGGCTGGCCGGGAGCGCCCACTCCTCCGCCGTGCATTCCAGTTCGCGGTAGCAAGCGGCGAAACGCCCCAGCGCTTCCGCCAGCTGGCCCTGAGCGCTGCTGTGCGGCAGCAGGCCGGCGTACAGACCGCTGTCGTCTCCGGCCAAGGCCGGCGGCAACACCGCGCCCAGCAACAGCCGGTCCAAACCCCAGCGCCAGGTAAACAAGGGGTCCGCCGGCAAGCCCAGCGCCGCCTTGTGCGCGGCGTCCCGCCCCCAGCGAATGCCAGCTTCACGCGCCCATTGACGCACAAAGGGCACGTCGGCGTCGTCCAAACCAAAGCGGCGCAGCAGCGCCGGCGCATCCAGCAAGGCCAACACCTGATCGGCGGCGAAGCGGGAGTCCGCCAGATCCAGCAAGGCGGCGTAGCTGGCCAGCAACGGCTCTTCCCGCGCGATGCGGCGGTCGGCGATGCTATAAGGGATATCCGGCGCCGCGTCCTCCTGCGGACGGGCGCCGAATACGGCGTCGATATAGGGCGCGTAACTATTGATGTCCGGTGTCAGCACCGCCACGTCGGCGGGATTGAGCCCCGGGTCGTCGCGGAACATCGCCAGCAAGCGGTCTTTCAACACCTCCAATTCGCGCATCGGCCCGTGGGCGGCGTGGATCTGCACCGAATCGTCGTCCGCCGCCAGCGGTCGCGGCGCGTCCTTGGGGTCGTTCAATTGCAGGATGTCGCGTTGCAGCCGCGCCAGCAGCGCATCGCCGCGCGGTGCCTCGAACAAGGGACGCGCATCCAACTCGCTGTCTTCGGCGATCAACTCGAAAAAATCTCGCCCCTGCTTGCCCAAGGAGGCCAATAAGGGATGGCCCTCGGTGGCGAACAAATCGCCCTTTTGCCTCAGCTTGAGCTTGCGGCGTGCGTCGACGATGTCGCCCCAATACGCCTCGCAGGGGTTGAGGGTGAACAGGCAGACATCGGTGAGTTGGGACAGCCGCTTGACCAGGGCCAGATACATGGGCGCCAGGCTGGCGATGCCGAACAGCGTCACGCGTTCCGGCAGGTGCTCGGCCTTCAGTTCAGCGAAGAATTCATCCAGCATGCGCACGCGATGGCGGCTGGAGTCGCTGTCTGCCAGCCGCCGCCACAGCGCGGCCTGCCAGGCTTCGTCCTCGCCCAAGCCCTGCAACTGGCCGGCTTCCCAGGCGCGGATCCAATCCGGCCGAAACACCAGATATTGGTCGAAGATGTCCGCCACTTTGCCGGCCAGCTCGAAACAGGCCACCTCGCCCCCCTCAAGATAACGCGACAACGCGAGAAAAGGCTCGCCCTCCAAGCTTGGCAACAGCTCCATCAGCCTCCAGCTCAGCACTTCCGGCGCAAACGAGGACTTGCGCGGCAGCTCCGGCATCACCCGCTGCATCAGCCTCCAAGCGAAGGCCGCCGGCAACACGAAGTCCAGATTAGCGGCCACGCCGTTGCTGCGCGCCAGGTCCAGCGTGATCCAGCGCCCCATGCCGCGGCTCTGCACGATCACGGTTTCCGGCGCGAACGGGTCGGACAGCGGCAAGCTCTGGCTCATTCCGCAAAAAAGCTGGCCCAATTGCTCCAAGCGGTTGGACTGGTAAAGAAGCAGCATGAGGGAATCGACGGGTGGTGAAATCAGGCCAAGTGTAGCATCCGCGGCCCGGATCGGCCGCATGCGCCGCGCGCGGCAGATTATGCCGCGTCCCTGTTCATCGTGAGCGGCTAGCCCCTCAATTGGATACTTACAAAGCATATTGATGCCAATCAATACCAATATAAATCCAATGCCGCTAAAATATGACATTTATTTAACGAGGCGATGTCGTGAGCGCGTCCGTCCGGCCTCAAGGCCATTCCGGCTTCACCCTGATCGAGATGATGGTAGTGGCCGCCATCGTCGGCATCCTGCTCTTGGTGGCGGTGCCGTCCTACCAGCGCCATGTGCAGGCGGCCAAGGCCAATACCGCCAAGAGCGACCTGATGGCCTTGAGCCTGGCCTTGGAAAACCACAAACTGCTGCACTTGGCTTATCCCGCCGCCAGCGCGGACGGCGCCAGCGCCATCCGCGCCGCGCTGGGCAACAACAGCTGGCAACCCGCTCAAACAGAATTCAACTACGGTTACCAACCGCAGAGCGGCAGCTTCCAGCTCACCGCCAGCGGCGTCGGCCCGCAGCTGTCCGGCTGCGTGCTGAAACTCAGCGGCGCCGATCACAGCGCCAACACCAGCACCTCCGCGTGCCAGACCCAATGGTGAGCCCTCCCCGCCGCCAGCGCGGCCTGACCCTGATGGAATTGTGCGCGACGCTGGCGCTGATCGGCCTGTTGGCCCTGCTGAGCGTGCCGCTGGCGCAAGGCTGGAGCGACGCCCACAAGCTGGCGCTGGCGCGCAGCCAGTTGGCACGGGCCTACGCCCAAACCCAGGCCGCGGCGCTGAGCAACCCGCAGGCGGCGCCGCCGGACCAAGCGGCCGCGGTATTGATGTCCAGCGCCGAAGGCCAGCTGTGCGTATTCGCCGGCGCGCCGGCCAGCGGCACCCAGGGCGAACGCTGCCACGGCGCGGCGCTGTGGCGCGCCGCCGCGCCGCGCCCGGTGACGCTGGGGACAAGTTGCCTGATGACGCCCGCCGCGCAATGCCTGGCCTTGAACAACCAGGGCCAGCCGCTGACGACGCAAGCGGCCGGCGTTGTCTGCGGCACACGGCCCGCCTACTGCATTCGCGGGACTCAACAGGAACTCAGCGGTGACTTATAAGGCGCAAAGCGGCATCAGCCTGCTGGAAAGCCTGATCGCCATGTTGCTGCTGATGCTGACCGGCCTGGGCATTGTTTTTGTCAATGCGCGCAGTCTGGGCAGCCAGCAGCAACTGCAACAACACGCGCTGGCCCTGAGCAAGGCGCGGGAACAGTTGCAACAAGGCGGCCTGCCCTGCGACAGCGCCGGCAACTGGCCGCTGGCCAGCGGCGTCAACGCCACCGCGCGGCTGGCCTGCCGTTCCGCGCCCGCGGTGACCTTGCGCGGACAAGCGCAAAACGGCGGCGCCGAGATCTCCGCCAAGGCCGCCCTGCGCGGCCAGACCTTGCAGCTGCAAGACGCGGCATCGTCCACTCTCACCCTGAGCAATCATGAATAAACGCGCCTCTGGCTTTAGCCTGCTGGAGCTGCTGATCGGCATGCTGCTGGCGCTGATCACCACCCTGGCGATGCTGACCCTGTATCGACAGACCGCGCGCAGCGTGTTCGACCCGGACCAAGGCAGCGCCAAGCTGGCGCAGCGGGACAGCCAGCTGATGGCGGCCTTGCTTAGCGTGCAGCAGCAGGCGCAGGAAGCCGGCTTCGGCGCCGGCGGCGGCCGCGAGCAGAACCTGCTATTGCTGTCGATAAGCGATTTGCGCCTGAACGCCGACGGCGTCGTCACCGCGCTCAGCGCCGCGCCGGTGGCCTCCGGCAACGGCAACGCCGCGGTGTGGCGCTACCGCCCGCAGCTGGACGCCAGCGCTTACGCCTGCCGCGGCGTGGCCCGGCTGGGCGAAGCCGGCCAGAACAGCGTCGTGTACCAGCTGCAAGCCGACGACTGCGCCGTCATCTCAGACGCTCTAAGCCAGCCTTCGCAATGGCGGGCGCGGGCGCTGACCGGCCCGCTGCCGCCGCGCCATAGGCTCAACATGGCTTTGCGGCTGGAGCAACCCTGCTGGCCCTATGCGGCGGCAACGGCGGCGAGCCAGACCTTTCCCCAGCTGCTGCTCAATTACGACAACACACAGCAAGGCGAGAGCCGCAGCTTCGCCAGTTGCCTGACTAATCTGGCGGCCCCCTCATGAAGGCTCGCTCCCTCCCGCCGCGCCGGCAACGCGGCGTCGCCGCGGTGCTGATGGTGCTGCTCACCGGCATGGCCCTGACCGCGCTGGCCCTGGGCGGCATGCACCACCTGCGCGGCCAGCAGGAACTGACCCGCTCCTTGCGCGGCAATAGCGAAGCGCAGTGGCGCGCCTGGACCGGCGCGGAACTGGTACGGCAATACCTGTCGGCGCTGACGCCGGCGCAACTGAAGGCGCTGGAACAGGACGGCGCCGCGCTGAGCCTGGACCGCGCCAGCTTGCCGCTTGCAAGCCAGGGGCTGGCCGACGCCCTCCAGATCAAACTGCTGCCGGCGCCGCGCGCCGGCGGCGCCGTGGTCGACGACGACAAAGCGGCCGCCTGGATCACCGCTCGCAGCGGCGACGCCACGGTGACGCTGGAGGTGGTTTACCAATTAAACGGCGCGCCGCCGCCTCCGACCGCCAACGCCGCGGCGCAAATCCGCGGCGGCCTGTCCACCAGCGGCAATATTGTGGTCACCGGCGCCAAAGACGCGCTGCTGCAAGTGGAGGGCGCGGTGGACACCAGCGGCAGCCTGACCGGCGTCAGCGCGATCCAGGCCACCGGCGACATCCTGTTCCAGGGCAATCCGGCCCGCGGCGACGGCCAGGCCCCGCTCAGCCTGTGGAGCAACGGCGACATCCGCGTCAACAGCGGCCAGTTTCTGACGCTGAAAGCGCGCGGCAACATCACCATGGGCAATGGCAGCGATGTGGAAACCGCCGCCGCCAACGGCGCGGTCAGCAGCAGCGGCGAGCGGGTGGGCCGGCTGACGGCCATCGGCGACGTGACGTTGGCCGGCAACGTCGCCATTTCCGCCCAATTGCTGAGCCAGGGGGATGTGCGCTCCAGCAGCAGCAACCGGCTGAACGCGCTGCGCGCCCAGGGCCTGCTGGACACCCGCGGCAACGCCAACATCGACGACGGCATCATTGGCGGCGCTTTCACCCACAACGGCGCGCAGATCTTCGACGCCGCCGGCCAGCCGCGCCAAGCGCCGCCGAACACCGTGCGGGTGCGCCACCAAGCCGGCTTGAAAGTGCCGCTGGAGCCCGTGCCGGAATTCCGCCTCGGCGCTACCCGCATCAATGCCAACGATTACCGCGACGCCGCCAACCTCATCGTCTACTGGGACCCGGCGGACCGCTCCGCCGACGCGCTGCAGCGCATCCGGATCCGGCTGCAACACGTCGCCGGCGTGCCGGACGGCGCGGTCTACCGCCTGGGCCGGCAGCGGGCAGACGACTGGCAGCGCAATGATCTGTGTCCAGCCTTGCAGGCCGACGGCAGGCGCTGCGCGACGGTGACCGGCCAGCCGGTTTTGCGTCTGTGCGAAAGCGATGCGGAAAGCTGCCTCGCCGGCAGCAATGCGCAGCAATGGCTGCTGCGCCTCAAACCGCCGCTGGGCATGCTGCCCGGCGTGGTGCTGTTCGAAGGCAATCTGTCGCTGTACGGCCGGCTGGACAACACCCTCCTTGCCACCGGCCACATCGAAACCAGCAGCAATGTCGAACTGTGGAGCCTGCGCCAGGCCGGCGCGGCGCGCGTATGCCGCAGCGCGGACTTCCCGGGCGTCTATCCGCTGAACCATTGCGGCGCGGACCGGAATTCGCTGCGCGAATCCCCTCTGCTCGGCATCGCCTTGCTGGCCGGCGGCTACGATGCGGCCCAAGCTTTCAGCGGCGGCAAGATCAAGCTGGGCGCCAGCAATCGGATACACGGCGCGGTGCTGGCCGGCGACACGCTGGACACCGCCGGCAGCACGCATATCTACGGCCCTGTCAGCGCGGCGCTGCAAAGCCGGCCGCCCGGCGCTCCGCCGCCGAACCGGCCGCTGAACAGCCTGGGCGCGGAAACCGTGATCGACATCAGCGGTCAGAACGGTTTGCCGGGCGACGGCGGCGGCACGCCGAACCCGCAAACAGGCGCGGCGCGGGTATTATGGGCGCGCTATCGTTAAGCGCGCTCAAGCCCTAAAGCTTGCCCAAGGTTTCACCAAGCGCAGCGGACATTCAACAGGTTTTTAACTTCCGGACGCCTATGTATCCTTATCTGATCGTCAAACACGCCCACATGGGCTTCGCCTATCTGTCGATTCTCTTGTTCGCCGTGCGCGGCGGCCTGATGCTGGGCGGCAAACAGCACCTCCTGGCGCTGAAGCCGGTGCGCATCCTGCCCCACGTCATCGACACCCTGCTGCTGGGCTGTGCCATCGCGCTGGTGGTCATGGGCGGCTGGCCCATCCTGCAAAGCCCGTGGCTGCTGGCCAAGGTCGTGGGCCTGGTGCTCTACGTGGCGCTGGGCACCATCGCGCTGCGCCGCGGCAAAACGCCGCAAACCCGGCTGATCGCCTTCCTCTGCGCGCTGGCCGCGGTGTTCTACATCGTGCTGGTGGCCAAGACCAAGATGGTGGTGCCCTTCCTCTGATTCTCCAGGCGCCCGGCCTGCGCTTGACCCAGAACAAGGCCCCGCGACGCGGGGCTTGTTATCGTCGGCGGGTTTTAAACCGGACCGACCAAGATGGCTCTGCACACATCCCTGCCCGAGCTGGTCTGCCCCGCCGGCAGCCTGCCGGCGCTCAAGGCCGCGGTGGACAACGGCGCCGACACCGTTTACCTGGGCCTGAAAAACCAGACCAACGCCCGCAATTTCGCCGGGCTGAATTTCGACGACGCCAGCGCGCGCGAAGGCATCGCCTATGCGCATCGCCACGGTCGCAAAGTGCTGCTGGCGATCAACACCTTCGCCCAAGGCGCAGACGCCGGCCGCTGGCGCGCGGCGGTGGACCAAGGCGCGGCCCTGGGCGCCGACGCGCTGATCCTGGCCGACCTGGGCCTGATGGCCTACGCCGCAGAACGCCACCCTGAATTGCGCCTGCACATGTCGGTGCAGAGCTCGGCCACTAATTACGAAGCCATCAATCTGGCGCGCGACATGTTCGGCATCCGCCGCGCCGTGCTCCCTCGGGTGCTGACCCTGGATCAAGTGCGCCACGTGATCGAACACACCGACGTCGAAATCGAAGTCTTCGGCTTCGGCAGCCTGTGCGTGATGGTGGAAGGCCGCTGTCAGCTGTCCAGCTACGCCACCGGCGAATCGCCCAACACACACGGGGTGTGCTCGCCGGCGAAATTCGTGCGCTGGGAACCGGACGAGCGGCGCATGAACGCCCGCCTCAACCACATCCTGATCGACAGCTACCGCGACGACGAACCCGCCGGCTACCCCACGCTGTGCAAGGGCCGCTTCCAGGTGCGCGACGAAACCTATTACGCGCTGGAAGAACCCACCAGCCTCAATGTGCTGGACATGCTGCCGCAAATCATCGCCAGCGGCGTGGCCGCCATCAAGGTGGAAGGTCGCCAGCGCAGCCCGGCCTACGTGGCTCAGGTGACGCGAGCGCTGCGCGAAGCGCTGGATGCCGCCGGCCGCGACGGCGCGCGCTTCCAGGCGCGCCCGGCCTGGCACCAGGCGCTGAACAAGGTGTCGGAAGGACAGCAGCAGACGCTGGGCGCCTACAACCGGCCGTGGAAATGAGCGCCGCCCCCATGGAAAACCGACAATGACAACCCTCAATCTGCAATTGACGCTGGGGCCTGTGCTGTTCTTCTGGCCGCGCGACACCCTGCTGGACTTCTACGCCTCCGCCGCCGACTGGCCGCTGGACCGGATTTATCTGGGCGAAGTGGTGTGCTCGCGCCGCCAGCAGATGCGGCCGCAGGACTGGATCTCGCTAGCGCGCGACCTGGCCGCCGCCGGCAAACGCGTCACCCTCAGCTGTCAGGCGCTGCTGGAAAGCGAATCCGACCTGCGCCGCGCGCGCCAGCTGGCCGCCAACGGCGACATCGCGCTGGAAGCCAACGACCTGGGCGCGATCAAGCTGGCCCGCGAACACGGCCTGCCCTTCGTCGCCGGCCCGCACCTCAACATCTACAACGCCGACACCCTGAAGCTGATCCGCGACTGGGGCGCCGAGCGCTGGGTGCCGCCGGTGGAAATGGACCGCGCCACCTTGGCTCAACTGCTGGCCCGCTACGCCGAGATCGGCGCGCCGATCGCCACCGAGTTGTTCGCCTGGGGCAAGCTGCCGCTGGCGCTCTCCGCGCGGTGCTTCACCGCCCGTCATTACAATCTGAGCAAGGACGACTGCCAGTTCCGTTGCCTGGAACACCCGGACGGGCTGATCATGCGCACCCAGGACCAGCAGGACTTCCTCACCCTCAACGGCATCCAGACCCTGTCCGCCGGCTGCCATAGCCTGCTGCCGCATCTGCGCGGCCTGTCCGCCATCGGCGTCGACGCCGTGCGCGTCAGCCCGCAGTCGCGCGCCACCGGCGACATCGTCGCCCTGTTCCGCCAAGCGCTGGACGGCGCCGACCCGGACGCGCTGCTGTCCGCCAGCAGCCGCCACGCCGACTCCGAACTGGTGGACGGCTATTGGCGCGGCCAGGCCGGCAACCAAGCCATAGGAGCCTCCCATGCGCATTCCTGATCTAGCCCTGCCCTCCGCCGCCGCGGCGCTGCTGTCCCGGCTGCCGGCCGCGCCGCCGGCCTGGCTGCTGGCCGCCAGCCTCAATCAACTGGCCCGGCGCGGCGTGCTGCCCGCGGACATGGCGCTGTTGACCGGCCGCCGCTTCGCCATCCGCGTGCTGGACGCCGGCCTCACCCTGCGCTTCCGCGCCGACGAGCAAGGCTTCCGCCGCGACCAGGAAGACCACGCGCCGGATTTGCAGCTCTCCGCCACGCTGGCCGACTTCGCCCGGATGATGCTGCGCGAGGAAGACCCGGACACGCTGTTTTTTCACCGCAAACTGCTGATTGAAGGCGACACCGAGTTGGGGCTCATCGTCAAGAACCTGCTGGACAGCGTGGACTGGAGCGCCACGCCGCTGGGGCGCTTCATGGCCGTTTAATCACCTGTTAAACGTCTCGCGAGCAAAGGCGAAAACGAGCGAAAAAGCGGAATACACGAGCGGTGCATGATCGTTTTTAGCTTGTTTTCAACGCCGTATCGCCAACGCTCAGCAGTTCGTGAACAGGTGCTTATAACGTGTTGCCGGCGCGCACTCCTTGTGGCCGGGCCAAGTTTGGGCTAATCCGAAAAGAATCAACGCAATCTAACCGCCTCCCGGCGGCCTGCACTCATCGGAAACGGCCCAAGCCCCATGAAGCCACGCCTGTTCAGCCTCCGGCAGATCTTGCTCGACTTGGCCACCCTGCTCCTGGCCAATCTGCTGATATTCTGGCTGGCCCAGCGTTACCAGTGGCTGAACTCCGGCGACGTCAATGCGCAAACCATGGCGCTGGCGCTGCTGCTTTGCGTCAACCTGGCCGTATCGCTGGCGCTGTTCGCCTACCGCCGCGCCCGCGAATCCCACGCCATGCTGCAAGAGCTCAACACCATCGCCGGCCAAGACGCGGTCACCGGCCTGGCCAACCGTCGCCAGGCCAACACCATCCTGGAACGCGAAACCGAGCGCTCCTACCGTACCCGACGGCCCTTCTCCGTGCTGCTGTTGGACATCGACCACTTCAAGGAAGTCAACGATAATTTCGGCCACCTGGCAGGCGACCAAGTACTGGCCGCCTTTGGCCAACTACTGCAAAAACGCGCGCGCCAGTTGGACACGGTGGCGCGCTGGGGCGGCGACGAATTCTTGCTGATTTGCCCGGAAACCGAGCAGAGCGGGGCGATGGCGCTGGCCGATGATATCCGCCAGCGCTTGGTGCAGACCGAACTGCCGGCGGTGAACCGCCTGACCACCAGCATCGGCGTGGCCACCCAAACCCTGGACGACATGCCGGAGACCCTGCTGCACCGCGCCGACATGTATCTGTACGCGGCCAAGAACGCGGGCCGCAACCGCGTGGTGGGCGAAGCCGGCAGCGCCAACCGCGAGCGGCGCCTCGCCCCCGACGACTAACTCACAGCCCCAAGCGGTCCCTGAGCCCGTACCACCACGCTCCCATGGTCAGCATTGGCACGCGGAACGCGCGTCCGCCGGGGAAGGGATAGTGCGGCAGGCCGGCGAAACGATCAAAGCGCCGGCTGTCGCCGTCAATGGCCTCCGCCAGCAAACGCCCGGCCAGATGGGTGTAAGTCACGCCGTGGCCGCTGCACCCCTGCGAGTAATAGACATTGTCGCCAATGCGCCCGGCCTGCGGCAGCCGCGACAAGGTCAGCGAGAAATTGCCGGTCCAGCCAAACTCGATCTTGTAATCCGCCAACTGCGGAAAGGTTTTCAACATTTTGGGGCGGATCAGCCGCTCCACCTCGCCCGGATCGCGCGCGCCGTACACGGTGCCGCCGCCGTACAACAGCCGGTTGTCGGCGGTCAGCCGGTAATAGTCCAACAGGAAATTACAATCCTCGACACAGTGGTCTCCCGGCAACAGGCTCTTGGCCAGCGCTTCCGGCAACCGTTCGGTCGTCAGCACCTGGGTGCCGCAAGGCAGACTCTTCTCCGCCAAAGCCGGCAATAGATCGCCCAGATAAGCGTTGCCGGCCACCACCAGAAAGCGGCAACCAACCTCGCCGCCGGCGGTCTCCACCCGCACCCGGCCGCCGGGATGAATCTTCAGCGCCGCGGACTGCTCGAAAATCCGTCCGCCAAGGGACTCCAGCGCCGCCGCTTCGCCCAGCGCCAGGTTCAAGGGGTGAATATGCCCGCCCCAATTGTCCAGCAAAGCGCCGACGTACTGATCCGACGCCACGATGCCCCGCATGCCCTCGCGATCCACCAACTGCAAACCGGTATGGCCGTAGCGCTCCCACAAACGCTTCTTCGCCGCCAGTTCATCCAACTGCTTCTGGGTGAAGGCGGCGAACACATTGCCGTTTTTCAGATCGCACTGGATGTTGTACTGCTCGATGCGCTCGCGAATGATGCGCCCGCCTTCGAACGCCATCGCGCCCAGCCCCTCGGCCGCCGCTTTGCCGTGCCGGCGCTCGATGACATCCATATCGCGGCTGTAGCTGTTGACGATCTGGCCGCCGTTGCGGCCCGATGCGCCCCAGCCCACCCGCACCGCCTCCAGCACCGCCACCTGATAACCGCGCTCCGCCAAATGCAACGCCGCGGACAAGCCGGTGTAGCCGGCGCCGATCACGCAGACATCGACCTGCAGAGCCCCCTGCAAGGACGGGCGCTCCGGCGCCGGATTGGCCGATGCGGCGTAATAAGAGCGGGTATGTTCTTGTCGGGCCGGCGCGTTCATAGCTGTCTCCTTGGCAGAGCGAACGCGTGGCGTCCGTTCATGATTGGTATAAAAACACAATACACGCGCTCATTATATTTAACAACACCTGGGAGAAAGGATGGCTCGCAGCGGTAAAAAGACAACAAAAAAGCCAGCGCGAGCGCTGGCTTTCGGATGAAGCGGAGACGGGATCAGACTGAGTTTTTCTGAGCCGCCTTGCGTTTGGCGCTCAGATCCAGGCCCGGCAGATCCGCCATGATGTCCGGATGATCCGCCAATTTCTCCACGACGAAATCAACGAACACCCGTGTGCGCGGCGCGATGTGATCGCGATGCGGGAAACAGATGTAAATCGAGCGCTCCAGCGACACCATATCGGTCAACACCGGCTCCAGCTCGCCGGAACGGATCAGGTGCACCACCTCATGACCCGGCAACTGGGCCACGCCCATGCCCAGACGCGCCAGCTCGGCCACCGCCTCCATCTCGTTCAGCGTGTAAGTGCCGTTGACCTCCAACGGAATCCGCTCGCCCTTGCGATCGAACTCCCACTTGAACAGGCGGCCGGAAGTCGGGAACTGGAAATTGATGCAATCGTGGTTGCTCAACTCCTCCGGAGCGCTCGGACGGCCATGCAAATCCCAATACCCCGGCGACGCCACCACGTAGAGCGGCATCTGGGCCAAGTTGCGCGCCACCATGCGGCTGTCCGGCATCATGCCGGAACGCACGCCCACATCGTAGCCGTCCTCGATCAAATCGCTGAAGTGGTCGTCCAGGCCAAAGAAGACCCGCACCTTGGGGTAGCGCTCGCAGAACTCGCCCATGATGGGCAAGATGAAACGCCGGCCAAAGGAGTTGGGCATGCTGACCCGCAGATGACCTGCCGGCTCGTCGCGGCTGGCCTTCAACTGATTGATCGCCGAATCCAGATTGTTGACCGGCCCGCGGCACTGGGCGTAGAAACGGCGCCCGTCCTCGGTCAGCGTCAATTGGCGCGTGGTGCGGTTGAACAGGCGAACCTCCAGTTCCTGCTCCAGCCGGGCAATGCTCTGGCTGATAGCGGCCGGGGATACGCCCAGCTTGCGCGCGGCGTCGGAGAAACTGCCGTTTTCCGCCGTGGTCATGAAGACCATCAATGCTTTTAAGGTGTCCATAATCAGGGATGTTCCAGGCTCGGCATCGCCTACCCTTCACGCCCGGACGGACGCCCTGGATTTGACAATGCTGATAACATTATTAAGTAGTATCTCTTTAAAAAGGGTACACCATACCCTTTAATGATTAAAGAAGAACTTGCAAATTGTTGTGAATGCATCTTCATGGACAAATCCACGCCAGGAACAGAACCGACCGCAGCTTCCCCACTGCACCGCTCACGGAGCGCACTTTGTCATATAGTTTTTACAGCCTAGTTGAAAATACATCGCCCTATTTTCTATGCAATCCAAGTATGCACCTGATTCGGGCTGAATGCCATGAGTTTGTTGCAACAGACTCAATGAAACAGCATCAAGTTGGCAACAATATGCCGCAGGGGCAACGATGATCGCCGCGGAGCGGCATCGGCAGCACGACGGCACCCATCCAGCATAAGCCATGCGTCGCCGCAAACAACACGATAATCGCACTCCACGACCTATTTCCCCCCACCAGGCAAGCGCCGCCGTCGCCCAAAAGCGCCGCACTTGATCCGCGTCAAGTTATCGCCACCTCAGCCACACAGGCCACAAAACACAATTTATAGTGCAAACCATTCAATAACTTCACTAGATATAGCAATGAGCACAGCTTCCGCGCCCACCGCCATGGTGGATGCCATCTCCGCGATCGACGAATATCTGGACCGGGCCGACTGGCGGGTCAACGCCAACGCCAACCAGGGCTACAGCCTGGGCGGCCTGATCCTCAACATCGCCGGCAAGCTCACCGCCAATTACTGGCTGGAGCGGGTGCTGGCGCCGGAAGTTGCCATGGCCCACCGCCAGGGGGATCTGCACATCCACGATCTGGACATGCTGTCAGGCTACTGCGCCGGGTGGTCGCTGCGCACCCTGTTGCAAAATGGCTTCAACGGCATTCCCGGCAAGGTGGAATCCGCGCCGCCGCGCCATCTGTCTTCCGCCTGCGGCCAAATCGTCAACTTCCTCGGCACCCTTCAAAACGAGTGGGCCGGCGCCCAGGCGTTTAGTTCCTTCGACACCTACCTGGCCCCCTTCGTCAAAAAAGACGGGCTGAGCTACGCCGACGTGCGCCAGTGCGTCCAGGAACTGATCTACAACCTCAACGTGCCCAGCCGCTGGGGCACCCAAACCCCGTTCACCAACCTGACCTTCGACTGGACCTGCCCGGACGACATCGCCGAGCAGATTCCGGTGCTGGGCGGAGAGGAAATGCCGTTCCGCTACGGCGATTGCGCACGCGAAATGGCGATGATCAACCGCGCCTACATCGAAGTGATGCTGGCCGGCGACGCCAAGGGGCGCTCCTTCACCTTCCCCATCCCCACCTACAACATCACCCGCGACTTCGACTGGCACGGCGAGAATACCGACCTCTTGTTCGAAATGACCGCCAAATACGGCCTGCCCTATTTCCAGAACTTCGTGAACTCCGACCTGGAGCCGCAGATGGTGCGCAGTATGTGCTGCCGGCTGCAACTGGACTTGCGGGAACTGCTCAAACGCGGCAACGGCTTGTTCGGCAGCGCCGAGCAAACCGGATCCGTCGGCGTGATCACCATCAATTGCGCGCGTCTGGGCCACCGCTTCGCCGGCGACTACGCCGCGCTGCTGGCCGAAACCGACCGCTTGCTGGAACTGTCCCGCGACGCCTTGGAGAAAAAGCGCAGCGAAGTGCAAGCACGCATCGACGACGGCCTCTACCCTTACACTCGCCACTTCCTGGGCTCGCTGCGCAATCATTTCAGCACCATAGGCGTCAACGGCATCAATGAAATGATCCGCAACTTCAGCGCCGATCGCATCGACATCACCAGCGACGAGGGCCACCAGCTGGCCTGCGACTACTTGGACCACATCCGCCAGCGCATGGTCGAGTTCCAGGAGAGCACCGGGCATCTGTACAACCTGGAAGCCACCCCGGCGGAAGGCACCACCTACCGCTTCGCCAAGGAAGACCGCAAACGCTATCCCGGCATCCTGCAAGCCGGCAGCGACGCTCATCCTTATTACACCAACTCCAGCCAATTGCCGGTGGGCTTCACCGACGACCCGTTCGAGGCCCTGCAACGCCAGGAACTGCTGCAACGCAAATACACCGGCGGCACCGTGCTGCACCTTTATATGACCGAGGCGGTCAGCAGCGCCGACGCCTGCCGCGAACTGGTGCGGCGCGCGCTGTCCCGCTTCCGCCTGCCTTATATCACGGTGACCCCCACCTTCTCGATCTGCCCCAAGCACGGTTATCTGTCCGGCCATCACGAATTCTGCCCGCGCTGCGACGCGGAACTGCTGGCGCGCCAGTCTTCATAAGCCCTGTTAAGAAAGGAAAAGCCCGTGACTCCTCCCACCCGCCTCCCCGGCCAAGACGCCGCACCCCTCCATGACGAGCAACGTACCCGCTGCGAAATCTGGACCCGCGTGATGGGCTATCACCGCCCAGTGCAGTCCTTCAATATCGGCAAGCGAGGAGAATTCGACGAACGGGTCTGCTTCAGTGAAGATGCTGCCCGCTGACCCCGCAGCAGCCCGCATCGGCGGGCTCACGCCATTCTCCAGCTGCGACTGGCCGGGCAAGTTATGCGCGGTGGTCTTCATCGCCGGCTGCCCCTGGCGCTGCGGCTATTGCCACAACCCGCACCTGCTGCAACGCCGGAACGGCGAAACCCGCTGGCCGGAGATTCTACGCTGGCTGCAAAGCCGGGTCGGCTTGCTAGACGGCGTGGTGTTCTCCGGCGGCGAACCGCTGCAGGAGCCGGCGTTGCCGGCTCTGCTGGAACAAACCCGCGCGCTGGGCTTCGCCACCGGCCTCCACACCGGCGGCGCTTATCCACAGCGCCTGCAGCGCGTTCTGCCTTTTCTCGATTGGGTGGGCCTGGACATCAAGACCGATTTTGGCGCCTACCCGGCACTGACCAGCCTGTCGCGCAGCGGCGAACAAGCAGAAGCCGCGCTACTCTGTCTGTTGCAAAACAACATCAATTTTGAATGTCGCAGTAGCATAAATCCTCACTGGCACAGTGAGGCCCAACTGACGGCGCTGGCACGGCGGCTGGCGGCGCTGGGCGTCGCCCATTATCACTGGCAGCGCCTTCGCCCGCCTCCATCCGCCGCGTTTCCCCCCGCCCCCGCCGGCTGGCCCGCGCCGGAACTGGTAGAAGAGATCGCGCCTTTGTTCCAGCGCTTCAGTTATCGGGAGCACTGACAGAAGGTCCAGTTTTCCCGGGGTGTCCAGCCGCCTCCCTTTATGACGCCCCAACTTTCCCCCCTGTTTTCCCCTCGTCCATTAGCACCAAATAAGTCATTGATCAATATAATTATTTCTACTTACGGATTTTTGGACAGGCAATTTGTTATAATGTCGGCGACGAATGCAACAGTCGCTGTTCTTGGCACCAGAACAAGGAGTTAGCGCTTCCCATGCCTTTTGCATGTGGGCTACTATCCAGCAGCGTAAAACCACAAGATCAAGAAAGATTTGCTCATGGTCATCTCAAATTCCGCGATAGCACGGCCGCTGCCCAGCGGTTTGTCCGCGAGTCAGCAATGGACATTGCTGGAATGGATTCACCTTGCCGGACAAATCGAAACCGAAGCCGAGCTCAGGGCTTTCCTTGACGTCATCATCAGCCAGGCGCCTTCCGAGCACATTGTTCTGGCTTTGGGTCGAGTCAACCAACAACAGCAGATCCAGCGCCTGGAACGCGTGTTGAACGTCAGTTACCCGGTTGAGTGGACCGAGCAATACATGAAGGAAAACTACTCGCAATGCGATCCCATTCTTCGCATTCACCTAGGTCAGGGGCCTGTCTCGTGGAACGACAGGTTCAGCCGCGCAAAGGGTAAAGATGAGAAGAAATTCATTGCTGAAGCCTCATCCGTCGGTTTAGGCGATGGTTTGAGCTTTAGCGCGGTATCGCAACGAAACAACCTCGGCTGCATTTTCTCGCTGAGCGGCAGTGAAACCATCCACGACAGCAATCTAGTGGCCATGCTGGACTGCCTGACGCCCCATTTGCATCAAGCTGCGGTACGCGTAGCGAACTTGCCGCCGGCGACCCCCAGCTCCATGCCCTTGTCCCAACGGGAATACGATATTTTCCACTGGATGAGCCGCGGCAAGACCAATTGGGAAATTGCCACCATCCTGGACATCAGCGAACGTACGGTGAAATTCCACGTCGCCAACGTCATCCGCAAGCTGAACGCCAACAATCGAACTCACGCCATTGTGCTAGGCATGCATCTTTTGCCGCCTCCCGGCCTTGTCGTCAGCGGCCCTTAGCTTAAGCGTGTCAAATCAGATGCGGCATCGAGGTGTATTGCGCTTCAAACTCCCGCCAAGCGCCAACTCGTTCCTTTGGCGCCTCAATGCCCTTCCGCAATCCCAGGATGAACTCAGGCTCCGCCTGGGGCCAATCCACATAGCCGGCCATGGACAGCACGCCGCCATCCAGATGCATGGGGACGCCCACCGGCACCACAGGGAAACCCATCCGAACGATATGTCGGTAAAAAACAGGCTCAACCACGAAATACATGCGTTCGATGCCCCGCAGCTGCGACCATTCCAGCAGACTCAAATAAAGTAAGCGTCCGACTACTCTCATTTGCTGCGGCGAGATGTGTTTGTCAACCGCAAAGCGGGTAATCTCCGCCGCTTTCTCCCCTTTCAGGATTTTCTCTCCCGAGGCCAATAATCGGGAAAACTCCCTCTCTATCATAAAAGGGTGCGAACCATGGGTCAGGCGTACAGACCCCACTACCCCATGGCTGTCCTGAACAGCGAGATTGTCGGAAAAATCATCGTACTCATCGCGGTCCAAACCATCGGCGCTTGGCGCCACCCAATGCAGCCTCTCCCTAAAAATATGATGTCGGAATTTCAGCAAGTCCGTCTCCCGATTGGTTCCATTGACTCTACTGACCGACGTATTGCCCAGCTTGATAGGAAAAAAACGCGCCATAACTATCTCCTGATCCATTTTTCTAACCGCAGGGGCAATGTAAGTGCTGGTTTCCACAGCGAAATCTGACAAAATGGCCAGGAAATGGAGTTGAAAGATGTGCTAGCGGTTTGTTACTAGCCCCTTTTGACGGTTGATGAAAAAAAGCCTATGCAATCCATTTTTCACCAAAATAAAATGACATAAACATAACAAGAAAGCCAATAACAATCGCCTTAGAAATATCCTTACTAAAATCAAAAGCTTGCACTTTCTTATGCAAGACATGCAAATACTCAAGTCATTGAAGAATCAATATTTTCTTTAATTAAAAAGCACCTGATCGTTCGTTTTTTGCTCTAGAGCAAAGACTCTTAGACCCTGCCGCGCCTACGATTGCCTAGTTATTCACCCGTACCCGCATCGTTGCTAAATGACCACAAATTCCCCGCTCTACGCTCCCTTGCAGATAGGGCAACGCGCTCTGCTTCCCATCGTGCAAGGCGGAATGGGCATAGGCGTCTCCGCCAAAAGCCTGGCCGGCCACGTCGCTCGCGAGGGCGCGCTGGGCACTGTGGCCAGCGTTGACCTGCGCCACCTTCACGCCGATCTGGTCGAGCAATCGCAATACGCGCGCGGCCAGGCCGAACTCGATCGTCTCAACCTGATTGCGCTGGATCGCGAAGTGAAGGGCGCTTTGACCTACGCTCAGGGCCGCGGCATGGTGGCGGTCAATGTGATGAAGGCCGTGGCCTCTTATCCGGACTATGTGCGTCAAGCCTGCGAATCCGGCGCGGAAGCGGTGGTGATGGGCGCGGGCCTGCCGCTGGACCTCCCGGAGATGACCTCGGGCTTTCCCAAGGTGGCCTTGATCCCCATCCTGTCCGAGGCGCGCGGCATCGGCATCGTGCTCAAGCGCTGGATGAAGAAGGGACGGCTGCCGGACGCCATCGTCATCGAGCACCCCAAACACGCCGGCGGCCACCTGGGCGCGGCCAGCCTTGCCGAACTGGACGCCGAACGCTTCAGCTTCCAGAAAGTGCTGGACGAAACCCGACAGCTGTTCAAAAGCCTGCAACTGGAGAGCGAGCGCATCCCGCTGATCGTTGCCGGCGGCGTCAACAGCTTTGAGAAGATGAAAGCCTGCATCCAGGACTTCGGCGCATCCGCGGTGCAGATTGGCACCGCCTTCGCCGTCACCCGCGAGGGCGACGCGCACGATAACTTCAAGCGCACGCTGGCGGAGGCCAAGCCGGAAGACATCGCCGAATTCATGAGCGTGGCCGGCCTTCCGGCGCGCGGGGTGCTGACGCCCTTCCTGAAAAGCTATCTGAAGCGCGAGACCATCTTGCAGGCCAACGCCAAAGCCGACCCGGCGCGCTGCACTCAAAGCCTCAATTGCCTGAGCGCCTGCGGCCTGCGCGACGGCGTGGCCAAGATGGGGCAGTTCTGCATCGATCTCAAACTCGCGGCGGCCTTCCGCGGTGAAGTGAGCAAGGGGCTGTTTTTCCGAGGCGCCGATCCGCTGCCTTTCGGCGACGCGATGCGCAGTGTCAGCGAAACCATCCGCTATTTCCTGACCGGAGAGAAACCGGCCGATATCGCCGGCGCCTGAGTGCCTGTTCAACGCCTCGCGAGCAAGGGCGAGACAAGACGAGAACAGCTTCAAGCCTGTTGGCAAACAAGACAAAGCCCCGCTCTGCGGGGCTTTGTCGATTAAAACCAGATATTCACGATCTCGCGAGCAAGAGCGAGACAAGGCGAAAACGGCTGAAGAAGCGGCATGTCCATACGGTACATGAGCATTCTGAGGACGGTTTCAACGCTGTATCGCTGACGCTCAGCCGATCGTAAACAGGTTCTCAGAACGCCGGGATCACCGCGCCTTGGTACTTGCTCTCGATGAATTTGCGCGCTTCCGGGCTGGCCAGCGCAGCGGCCAGCTTCTTCACACCCACGCTGTCCTTGTTGTCGGCGCGCGCCACCAGCAGGTTGGCGTACGGCGAAGTGGTCTCGATGAACAAAGCGTCGCGCTTGGGATTGAGCTTGGCTTCCAACGCGTAGTTGGCGTTGATCAGCGCCAGGTCCACCTGCGGCAGCACGCGCGGCAGCGTGGCGGCTTCCAGTTCCTTGATCTTCACCTGTTTAGCGTTGGACGTGATGTCTTTCACCGTCGGGTACAGGTTATTGCGGTCCTTCAACTTGATCACGCCGCCCTGATCCAGCAGCAGCAAAGCGCGGCCGGCGTTGGTCGGATCGTTGGGAATGGCCACGGTCGCGCCCTTGGGCAGGTCCGCCACTTTTTTGAACTTGCTGGAGTAAGCGCCAAACGGCTCGATATGCACCGGCTTGCTGGCCACGACCAGCTTGGTGCCTCGATCCTTGTTGAACTTGTCCAGATAGGGAATGTGCTGGAAGAAGTTGGCGTCCAACCGCTTCTCGGACACTTGCAGATTGGGCTGCACGTAGTCGTTGAACACCTTCACCTCCAGCTTGACCCCTTGCTTGGCCAGGGTAGGCTTCAACGCTTCCAGGATTTCCGCGTGCGGCACCGGGGACGCCGCCACGGTGACGGTCACCAGGTCTGCGGCCAGCGCCTGCGCGCCCCACAGCGCGGTTACGGCGGTAAAGGCGAAGCGAGCGATATTCTTTTTCATGATGCGATTTCCTCTATTCAACACAGTGTTGGGTTCAAATCTCTTGGGTTTTCGATGCGGCCGCAGCGCAGAGCGCTCAGCCGCGTTGACAGCGCAGCACCAGCCGGTCGCCGAAACTCTGTATCAACTGCACCAGCAACAGCAGCAACACCACGGTCACCACCATCACCTCGGTCTGAAAACGCTGATAACCGTAGCGCACCGCCAAATCCCCCAGGCCGCCGCCGCCAATGACGCCGGACATCGCGGTGTAGGACACCAACGCCACGGTGGTCACCGTCGCCGCGCCCACCAGGCCCGGCAAGGCCTCCGGCAGCAGTACATGGCGCACGATCTGACCCAGGCTGGCGCCCATGGACTGGCTGGCCTCGATCACCCCCCGGTCCACTTCGCGCAGCACGTTTTCCACCAGTCGGGCGAAGAAGGGCGAGGCGCCGGCCACCAGCGGCGGAATCGCGCCCGCCACCCCTATCGAAGTGCCCACCAGCTTCAGCGTCAGCGGGATCATCACGATCAGTAAAATCACGAAGGGCAAGGAGCGGAACACATTGACCAGGAAGGACAGCGTGGCGTACAAGCGCGGCCGCGACAGCAATTGACCCGGCGAGCTAACGTACAGCACCACGCCCAGCGGCAGGCCGAACAGCACGGTGAACAACAGCGAGGCGCCCAGCATGGTCAGCGTGTCCAGCGTGGCCTGGCCTATTTCCAACCAGTCCATGCTCAATAATTGAGTCCAGTCGAAACCTTCCATCACAACACCTCGCAACGCACGCCATGGCTGGCGAATAATTCAGGCAGGCTCTCCAGCGGAGCCTCCGACTCGATCACGCCGGCCACCAATTGGCCAAACGGCGTGCCCTTGATCTCGGACAGCGTGCCGCTGACCAGGTTGAAGCGGGCGCCCGCCTCCTTGCCCACCACATCCAGCACCGGCTGCAAGGTGGGATCGCCAACGAAAGTCAGCTTGATCAGCGGCGCGCCCACTCGCTGCTGCCAGGTCTGGCGCGCTTCTTCATGATACAAGCCGGTTTCCGCCAATAGCCCGCGGGTCACCTCGTGCCGCGGATGCAGGAACACGTCCAGCACCGGCCCCTGCTCCACCACGCGGCCGTGGTCCAGCACCGCGACCTGATCGCACAATTGGCGGATCACGCGCATCTCATGGGTGATCAACACAATGGTCAGGCCAAGCTGGCGATTAATGTCGGCCAGCAGGGTCAGAATGGAATCCGTGGTCTCCGGGTCCAGCGCCGAGGTCGCCTCGTCGCACAGCAACAGTTCCGGGTGATTGGCCAGCGCGCGGGCGATGCCGACGCGCTGCTTCTGGCCGCCGGACAATTGCGCCGGGTATTTGTCGCGATGGCCGGATAGCCCCACCAAGGTGAGCAGCTCCTCGACGCGGGCGTCCATATCGGGGGCGGACACGCCGCCGGCCAATTCCAGCGGAAAGCGCACATTGCCCGCCACGGTGCGCGATTTCAGCAGATTGAAATGCTGAAACACCATGCCGATGCGCTGACGGCGCAGTTGCAATTGCCGGCTGTCCAGCGCGGTCAGATCCGTGTCGCCCAAACGCACCGCGCCGCGGTCTGGCCGCTCCAGCAGGTTCAAACAACGCACCAAGGTGCTCTTGCCCGCGCCGGAACGGCCGATGATGCCGAACACCTCTCCCTTGGCCACCTTCAGGCTAACGTCAGCCAGGGCCGGCACTTCGCGCCCGTCCACCCGGTAATGTTTGTATAAATTTTCTATTTCAATCATGCCTTGCCTCTGAATCCCGCCGTCCGTCAACGCCACTGCTTGGCGATTGCGAACCAGTCTATAAGCAAGCCACATAAAACCTAAAGAACTATAAATTCAAAACTCTATTCAAATTAGAAATATAGAAGACAAATCGCCGCGGAATTGACGCCGCTCCCACCCCGGGCCTGGGGATTTTTGCTACATTGTGTCTTTGTTTGAAACCAATACAGCACGTCATGACCGCCTTTACCAGCTGCAACCCCGCCACAGGAGAAGTCGTCTACACCCGCGCCGCCTGGCCGGAAGCCCAACTGTCCATCGCGCTCGCCCAACTGCGCGAGGCACAGCGCCACTGGCGCGAGCTGAGCGTGGCAGAACGGGCCGCGCAGCTGCTGCGCCTGGCCGATCAACTGCAGGCACATCGGGAAGAACTGGCCGGCCTGGTCACGCTGGAGGTGGGCAAACGCACTGCGGAATGCCTGGCGGAAATCGACAAATCCGCCCAGTTGATCCGCTACTACGCTCAATTGGCGCCGGAACTGCTGGCCTCGCTGGACATCCCCACTCAGGCCAGCCGCAGCGGCGTGGCCTTCGAGCCGCTGGGCACGGTGCTGGCGGTGATGCCGTGGAATTATCCGATCTGGCAGGTGCTGCGCTTCGCGGTGCCGGCGCTGATGGCCGGCAACGCCTGCCTGGTGAAACCGGCTCCGTCGGTTCCTCAATCCACCCAGCGTCTGCTGGAGTTGGCGCGCGCCTCGGGCCTGAGCGTGCTGGACGTTGCCTGGATAGATCATGATCAAGTGGAAGAGGCCATCCGCCAGTGCGACGCGGTGGCCTTCACCGGCTCCACTCAAACCGGGCGCGCCATCGCGGCGCTGGCCGGCCGCCATCTGAAAAAAACCGTGCTGGAACTGGGCGGCAGCAACCCCTTCATCGTGCTGGCCGACGCCGACGTCGCCGCCGCGGCCCAGGACGCGGCCAACTCCCGCTTCCGCGACGCGGGCCAGAGCTGCAACGCGGCCAAGCGCATGATCGTGGTGCCGGAAATCGCCGAAGCGTTCATTGACGCCTTCTGCGCCGAAGCCGCCAAACTGCGCGCCGGCGACCCGCGCCACCCCGCCACCACCTTGTCGCCGCTGACCCGCGCCGATCTGCGCGAAGCGCTGCACGCCCAAGTGCTTGACGCCGTTGCACACGGCGCCGAGCTGCGGCTGGGCGGGCAGATGCCGGCCAGCCCCGGCTTCTTCTACCCGGCCACGGTGCTGGACCGGGTCAACCCGGATTGCCGCGTTTACCACGAGGAAGTGTTCGGCCCGGTGGCCGGCATTTTACGCGCGCGCGACGAAGCCGACGCGCTGCGGCTGGCCAACGACACCCCGTTCGGCCTGGGGGCCAGCATCTACAGCGCGGACAAGGAGCGTGCCTGGGCGCTGGCGCGCCAGATCGAAGCCGGCAGCGTGTTCATCAACCGCCATACCAGCTCCGACCTGCGCCTGCCTTTCGGCGGCGTCAAATCCTCCGGCTATGGCCGCGAGCTGTCCGAGTTCGGCCTGTACGAGTTCGTCAACGTCAAAACCTACTGGCAGAAATAAGCCGCCGTCGCAACGGCGGCCGGAGGGCCCTCAGTCTTCAGACGGGAAGCGCGCCAACAGCGCGTCGCGTCGCGCCTGCCATTGCAGCAGGCGCTGCTGCAGGGCAAGCAAGGCTTCGTCCTGGCGCGCCCATTCCTCCACCAGCTTGCGTTGCTCGCTCAACGGCGGCACGGGCAGCGGGATTTCCGCCAGCGCCTCGAAACCGAACTCGGCCCCCTCCACCGCCGCGCCCAGCCGCTCCAGACAAAAGCGCCATCCTTCCGACTGCCGGTAGCACTCCAGAAAAGCCGGCGAGATCCGGGCTTCGTCCAGCGCGAAGGCCCTCTGGTCCGCCGCGGCCAGCGCCGGGGCGTCGTCGGCGTTGCGCGCCAGCGCGCCCTGATACAAACGCGCCGGATCGAAGACGAAAGCGTTGGGCGGCAGCGCCGTGCCCAAGCCCTCTCCGGCCCGACGCCAGCCGCCGTCCTCGGTAACCTCCAATAGTTCGCCTTCGGCGGTGGCCTCCAGCGGCGCGGCCAGTTCGCCCAGTTTGCACACTTCCCAGTTGCCGGGAATCACGCCCAACGGACTGGGTTTGAACGATTGATGCGGGCTCCACTTGCCCATGCGTCGGGTGCCGTAGCCACGGTTGAGCAAGGCCTGGATGCCGCTAGGACGCAGCTTGCGCTTGGCGGCGTACTGGCAAGACAGCAACTCCAGCTTTTCATCCGTCAAGGCCAGGCACCCCTCAAGCTCGCCCTCCTCCACCCGCCAGCCCTGCTCTTCCGTGAAGAAGGCCGCCAGCCGCGCGTCCAGCGCCTGTTCCTGCTCTTGCAAGGCGGCCAGCTCAGTGGCCAAGGCCTCGGGGTCCACAACCTCGGCCGCCTCATCCTGGGCGAAGTAGCGCTGTACGTTCAGATTGCCCCGGTGGCCTTGCTTGATCTCGCGCAGCCCCACCAGGCGCAGATAGTCCGGCTCCTCCGTCTCCTGCTCCACCGCGGCGCGGTAGGCGCGCAGAATATGCTCGATGTCCTCTTGCCGCAGCGTGTTCTGCACCCGGCCACGGCCGAACTCCTTGCTGGCGTCTACGATGATCACCTTATTGCGCAGGCCCGCCGGTTTATTCTTGTTCAACACCACCACGCAGGTGGGCATGCCGGAGCCGTAGAACAAGGCCGGCGGCAAGGCGATCACCCCCTCGATGCGGTCGCCGGACTGGCCTTGGCTGCCAAACAGCAGGCCGTTGCGGATACGGCCCTCGTCGCCGTCGCGGAACAGCACGTCGTGCGGCATCACCAGCGCGGCGCGGCCATCCTCTTTCAAGGTGGCCAATACGTGCTGAACGAAGGCGTAATCGCCAAAGCTGCGCGGCGGAATGCCATAGCCAAAGCGCTTATGCTCGTCCGCCAGCTTCTTGTAATTGGGCTCGGCCGGACGCTTGCGGCGACGCTTCTTGCCGTCGGCGGGCGGCGGCTCCACCGCCTCGTCCTCCAGCGGAGTCCACCAGTTTTTCACCGTGAACGGCAGTTGCGCGACGATACGGTCGAAGCGAGGCAGCCAGCCTTCCGGGGTCAGGTGCTTGGGCGCCACCAGGGTATCCCCCAATTCCAGGCTCATCTCCACACCGTGGAAATAAGCGCATAGCTTGGCCATGGCCCAAGTGGCCGGCAGTTTTTCCTGGCCGAACAACTCCAGCGCAACCCGGCCGTCCGGCAAGCGGCCACCGGGCCGCGCGCTCATCATGCGCCAAGCGTCTAGCAAGGTGCCGGCCGCGCCGCAGCTGGGGTCGTACAGGCTCTGGCCCGGCTGAAGCTCGGCCAAACGCAGCAGCAACTGACTGACCGGCGCCGGCGTGGAAAAGGCGCCGCCGCGCTTGCCGGACTCCGCCGCGTAGCGGCGCACCAGCCCTTCGCAGACCTCGCCCAGGCGGGACGGGTCCTCCAGATCGGCGTCGCCCAGCTTCAGCGCGCCGATATGGTTCATCAAGGGGTGCAGCACCTCGTCGCTCAAGCGCTTGTGGCCCTGATATTGCGCAACGCTGAGCACCCCGGCCAGCGCCGGATGATGCTCCTCGATGGCGGCCACCGCTTTGTCCAACGCCTCGCCTATGCCTTTCTTGCGCTCTTGCAGGCCGGGCCAGCGCGCGTGCTGCGGGTAGACGCCGTATTGTTCCTGCACCACGCCGTCGGCGCGCTTGCGGCTCATGCCCTCGGCCGCCATTCGCGCCTGAACCCGCTCCACGAACACATCGTGCAGGCGCTTGAGCACAAACAGGCCGAACACGTGGTTCTTGTAGTCGTACAGGTCCACTTGCTCGCGCAGCAGTTCCGTGGACGCCCACAGCTCGTGTTCCAACTGGTCCGGGGATAGCAAAGTCATAAGCCAACAATCAAGTTAAATGACAAATCCGGCTATTTTAGCCGCAACGCCTTGCAGCGTCGGCAAAGAATGGTCGCGGCAATAGGGTTCTCAACAGGACAATTGATCCCCATGTCATTCTGCCGTCATCCTGTGCGCCTAGACTGCGGCTCTCTCGCATCGCAACGCACGACATCATCATGACTTTGGCCAAACACCTGTGGCTGACCATCTTCTTTACCCTCGCCAGCCTGGCGCTGGCCCTCATCCTCACCGGACAGCAGCTGAGCGGTCTGACCCGCGCGGTGGACCGCCACAGCGCGCGTCAGCAATTGAGCGCCAGCCTCTACCAGCTCAAGGCCGGCGTGTTGCAGCTGTCGCGGCTGGACCCTCTGCTGCCGGATAGCCCGGCTCGGCTGAGGGACACCAGCCTGGCCGTGGCCCGCCTGACCGGCGACATCGCCGCCGGCCTGCCCGCCAGTGAAGCCGTTCCCTTTCGTCAGGCCGTAAGCCGGCTATGGCAGGACTACGAGCGCAACCTGAGCAGCGCGCTGGCCATCGCCGAGACCGCGCCCCAGGATGCGCTGTCCATTCCGGAGCAAGCCTGGCAGCAAAGCTTGCAGCCGCTGGCGGCCTTGCTGGACCGCCAACAGGCGCAGGAACAAGGACGGCTGGCCCAGGAAACGGCGCAACTGCAAGATACCTTGCAAAGCCTGGCCTGGCTGACGCTTGGCCCGTTGGCGCTGGCTAGCCTGGTGGTGGCGGCGATGCAGCTAGCGCTGGCGCGACGGCTGAAGCGGCAGTTGCAGGCAATGGCCGCTTCAGCCGACGCGCTGGGAGAAGGCAACCTGGCGATGCGGCTGCCGGCCCAGGGCCGCGACGAACTGGCCGCCACCGCCGGCCGCCTGAATCAGTTCCTGAACAAACTGAGCGACTTGCTGCGTCGGGTGGAAGCCGACGCCCGCCGCAGCGGCGGGGACTGCCAGCGCCTGCAATTGCTGACTTTGCAAGTGGCCGATGCCAGCCGCCAGCAAAGCGCCAAGGCCAAGCTGAGCAACGAGGCGGCCCACGCGGTGGCCGACAGCGCCCAAACCGTGGCCGGCCATCTGCAACAGGCGGACGCCCACACCCGGCAAGCTGCGGACGATACCGGCCGCGCGCGCGAACTGGGCCGGCTCAACGCCGAGGCGATGCGGGCGCTTGCCGACAATATGGGATGCGCGCAAATGGAAATGCGTCAGCTTCAACTCAGCCTGGACGACATCGCAGGCGTCAGCGGGCTGATCCGCGACGTGGCCGAGCAAACCAATCTGCTGGCGCTCAATGCCGCCATCGAGGCCGCGCGCGCCGGCGAAAGCGGCCGCGGCTTCGCCGTGGTGGCCGACGAAGTGCGCAAACTGTCGGAACGCACCCGCGCCGCCACCGGCAGCATCTTCGACGCGCTGGGCCGCGTGGAGGGCGCCACCGGCTCGCTGCACGCCGCGCTGGAGCAAGCCGGCCACGCCTGCGCCGACAAGCTGGACTCGCAACAGGCGCTGGATCAGGCGCTGCTGCAAGTGGACACGGGGCTGGAGCGCTTGAATCGCTTGATGGCCGACATCCGCGAGCACAGCGCCGCCCAGGCTCGCGCCGGCGGCGATATTCGCCAACACGGTCACGAGGTGGCTCACCTCGCCGCCGCCATCGACCAGCACATGCAGCAAGCCGCGCCGGTGATGCAGCACCTGGCCGCCGCGGCGCAGGATCTGAATCAGACCCTGAGCTGGTTCCGCATCGACGCGCCGGACGCCGAGCCCGCGCCTTCCGCTGCGGCAACCGATTGGCGGCTGCTGCAACAACCGGCTTAGCCGCCTCGCCGGCGTCAATTAGGCAGAAAATTGCCGCCGGATCACTACTAGAGCATTTATTCCATTTAAACCCTTGCCATTCGCCTAAACGCGCAATAGATCACCCATTTCCTCGCCACTTTCAATCTTTTGTCATGTTTGAAATAAGCTAGCGAGTACATTTCGTTACATACCGTAATGAAAAGCAAAGGTAGATTAGCCCCCTCTTATAAAAGAGCACATTAGACCGGGTCCACCCGGCATCCGGGACAAGCTCGCCGGCGCCCTCCGCGCCGGCGCATCCAGCACGCCGTCATTCTCCATGCCATGCCCTCCGCCCCGGACGGCCGGGCGAGCGCGTCGTGGCCGGAACTTGTCCCCATCGCTTGCCCGCCGCGTCCGGGACTGACTCTACCGGGCCGTCGGGTTTTCAGACAGGAGATACCTTTGACACAGCAACACTCCCGCCATATCGGCCCCATTGCCCTGATGCTGACCGGCCTGGGCTCCATCATCGGCTCCGGCTGGCTGTTCGGCGCCGCGCACGCCGCCCAGATCGCCGGCCCCGCCGCCATCGTCGCCTGGATAGTCGGCATGGTGATCATCCTCTCCATCGCTCTCAGCTACGCGGAACTGGGCGCCATGTTCCCGGAAAGCGGCGGCATGGTGCGCTACGCCCGCTACTCCCATGGTTCCCTGCTAGGCTTCATCGCCGGCTGGGCCAACTGGATCGCCATTGTCTCGGTGATCCCTATCGAGGCCGAGGCCTCAGTGCAATACATGAGCTCCTGGCCTTACGCCTGGGCCCAACATCTGTTTTCCAACGGCGAGTTGACCCCGCCCGGCTTGATGCTTTCCGCGCTGCTGGTCATCGTCTACTTCATGCTCAACTACTGGGGCGTGCGCCTGTTCGCCAAGGCCAACAGCGCCATCACCATCTTCAAAGTGATCGTGCCGGCGCTGACCGTGGGCGCACTGATCTACAGCGGCTTCCATCCCGGCAATCTGGGCGGCGACACCCCTGGTGGCTTTGCCCCGTTTGGCTGGGCCAGCGTCATGACGGCGGTGGCCACCAGCGGCATCGTGTTCAGCTTCAACGGCTTCCAAAGCCCGATCAACCTGGCCGGCGAAGCCCGCAATCCGGGCAAGAGCGTGCCCTTCGGCGTGGTGGGTTCCATCCTGCTGGCCGCGGTGATTTACGTGGCGCTGCAAGTGGCGTTCATCGGCGCGCTGTCGCCGGCGGACCTGGCCCACGGCTGGCAAGGACTGAACTTCAGCTCCCCCTTCGCCCAACTGGCGATGGCGCTGGGCCTGAACTGGCTGATGCTGCTGCTGTACTTCGACGCCTTCGTCAGCCCCAGCGGCACCGGCGCCACCTATATGGCCACCACCTCGCGCATGATTTACGGCATGCAGCGCAACGGCACCATGCCGGAGATCTTCGGCCGCATTCATCCGCTGTACCAGATCCCGCGCCCGGCGATGTGGTTCAACCTGGCCATCTCCTTCGTGTTCCTGTTCTTCTTCCGCGGCTGGGGCACGCTGGCGGCGGTGATCTCGGTGGCTACCGTGATTTCCTACCTGACCGGCCCGATCAGCGTAGCCTCTCTGCGCCGCTGCGCTTCCGACCTGCCCCGCCCGCTGCGTCTGGCCGGCCTGAGCGTGATCGCGCCCTTCGCCTTCGTCTGCGCGTCCCTGGTGCTGTACTGGGCGCGCTGGCCGCTGACCGGCGAGATCATCTTCCTGATCGTGGCCGCCTTGCCGGTGTACTTCTGGTATCAAGCCCGCGCCGGCTGGCCGGAGTTTGGCCGCGAACTGAAAGGCGCGCTGTGGATGGTGCTCTACCTGCCGACGATGGCGCTGCTGTCCTACATCGGCAGCCAGGACTTCGGCGGCATCGGCCTGTTGCCCTACGGCCCCGACATGGCGGTGGTGGCGGTGGTATCTCTGGCCTTTTACTACTGGGGTGTCAACAGCGGCTGGCGCACGCGTTATCTGGACACCGAGCATGACGCCCACGCGGTAGCCAATATGGAAGCCGCCGAGAGCGCTCCGCGCGGCAAGCTGGCGGGCCAGCAAGCCTAAACCCCTCTAGGGAGCCGCTCAGCCGGCTCCCGCCGCGGGCGGCCTCGCGCCGCCCTCGGCTTCCAACTCCTCTCCCAAAGCATCCAGCACCGGCAGAAACGCCCGCAAAGCGGCGCTGCGGTACGCGGCCTTGCGCGTCAGAACCGCCGCCGTGCGCGCCGGCAACGGCGTTTGCAATCCCACTGCCCCCAGCTCCGGATGCCGCCGCGTGATCGCCCGCGGCAGGATAGTGGCGCAATCGCTGTGGCGGACGATTTCCATCACCGCGCCGATGCTGTTGGCCTGCGCCGCGATCCGCGGCTTCAGGCCCAATTCCCGGAAATAGCGATCGATATGGCCGCGGGTGGCGAAATCCGCGCTCAACAGCGCCCAGGGCGTCTGCGCCAAAGCCTCGGCGTCCACCGCTTCCGCCTGTCGTCGCCATGGGTGGCCGTCGCCCACCACCACGGCCAGGGTTTCGCTGAACAGCGGCCGCGCGTCTATCTCCGTCGAACGCGCCTGATCGAACGCGATACCCGCGTCGATCTCGTCCTCCAGCAAAGCCAGCTCGATGGCATCCAGCGTCGCCTCGCGCACGCATAGTTCAATGCCGGGGTAGAGGCTGCGCAGCCGCGCCGCCAACGGCCCCAGCAGGTAGCTGGCAAAAGTCGGCGTCATCGCCAGCCGCAAGCTGCCGCGCGACAAATCGCCGACATCCCGGGTGGCTCGTCGCGCCGCCTCCAGCTCGCGCAACGCGCGGCGCGCGTATTCCAAATAAGCGGCGCCGGCGTCGGTTGGCCGCACCGTCCGCCCGCCGCGGTCCAGCAACTGCGCGCCCACCGTCTCTTCCAATTGCTTGATCTGCTGCGACAGCGTGGGCTGCGAGACATGCAGCGCTTCGGCTGCCCGGGTGAAGTTGCCGTGCTCGACGACGGCCTGCAGGTAACGGATATGTCGAAGAATCATGCGCCCAAACTATAGGAAATAATTATGGAAACCATTTTATATCGGTCTTGGACCCTATAGAAAAAAAGCCTCATCCTTGGCGCATCCCTTCCCCGCCAAGGAGCAAGCCATGCAAGCCCTCATCGACGGCTTTCTGAAATTCCAACAGGAAGCCTATCCCCAACGTTCGGCGCTGTTCCGCCAGCTGGCGGACAGCCAGGCCCCCGGCGCGCTGTTCATCACCTGCTCGGACAGCCGCGTGGTGCCGGAACTGCTGACGCAACAAGAACCCGGCGAACTGTTCGTGATCCGCAACGCCGGCAACATCGTTCCCTGCTACGGGCCGGAACCGGGCGGCGTCACCGCCTCGGTGGAATACGCGGTGGCCGCGCTGGGCGTCGCCGACATCGTGGTCTGCGGCCACTCCGACTGCGGCGCGATGACGGCGATCGCCAACGGTCATTGCCTGGACCATCTGCCAGCGGTGGCCGGCTGGCTGCGCCACGCCGACTCCGCCAAAGTGGTGAACGCGGCACGCCGGCACGACGACGCCCGCCAGCGGCTGGACGACATGGTGAAAGAAAACGTCATCGCCCAACTGGCCAACCTCAAAACCCATCCTTCGGTGGCGCTGGCGACGCGCCAAGGCCGGCTGACCCTGCACGGCTGGGTCTACAACATCGAAACCGGCGCCGTCCTGGCCCTGGACCATGCCAGCCAGCGCTTCGTTTCCCTCGAGGATTTTCCGCTCACCCGCGCCGCCTGAAAGCGGCTCGTCTCCCGCAAACCCAAAGAAAGGACCATCCCATGCAACACTCCAATATCCATCAGGACCTCCGTGTAGAACTGACTGCACGCGCCCTCGCCGCCAAGGCCTTGAAAGACCTGAGCTGGGAGCAAGTGGCCGCCGACACCGGCCTCAGCCTGGCCTATGTCACCGCCGCCGTGCTGGGCCAGCATGCGCTGCCCAAGCCCGCCGCGGAGCTGGTCTGCCAACGGCTGGGCCTGAACGCGGCCGACGCCTTGCAGCTGCAAACCATTCCCTTGCGCGGCAGCATTCCCGGCGGCATTCCCACCGATCCCACCATTTACCGCTTCTATGAAATGATCCAGATCTACGGCACCACGCTGAAGGCGCTGGTGCACGAGAAATTTGGCGACGGCATCATCAGCGCCATCAACTTCAAGCTGGACATCCGCAAAGTGGAAGACCCGGACGGCGGCGAGCGTGCGGTGATTACTCTGGATGGCAAGTTCCTGCCCAATAAACCCTACTAAGAACCTGATCAAAGTCTGCTGCGCTTCGTGAAGCATTGCACGAGGACATGGATGCTGCCCCCCATGGCTGGGCGCAAAAAAACCCGCCGACGCGATGTCGGCGGGTTTTGTCTGCGGCGGCGCAGCTTACAGCACGGCCAGCGCGGCGTCGTAGTTCGGCTCTTCGCCGATCTCGGCCACCAGCTCGCTGTGCAACACCTTATTGTCCTTGTCCAGCACCACCACCGCGCGGGCGGTCAGGCCGGCCAGCGGGCCGGAAGCCAGCTTGACGCCGTAGTCGGCGGCGAACTGCGGGTTGCGGAAAGTGGACAGGGTGACCACATTTTCGATGCCTTCTGCGCCGCAGAAGCGCTTCTGAGCGAACGGCAGGTCGGCGGAAACACACAGCACCACGGTGTCGGCCAGCTTGGCGGCGCGCTCGTTGAACTTACGCACCGACATCGCGCAGGTGGGGGTGTCCACGCTGGGGAAAATGTTCAGCACCTTGTTCTTGCCGGCGTAGTTGTCCAGTTTGACTTCGGCCAGGTCGGCGGAGGTCAGGGTCAGCGCCGGGGCTTGCTGGCCCTTGGCCGGCAGCGCGCCGGCCACTTCAACGGGATTGCCGCGCAAAGTAACGGTAGCCATGTGGGAATTCCTTATTTGGGTTCAGGGTGAGTGACTCCGCTAGTGTGCGGCACACTGGCCGAATTTCAACCCCTCCAAAAGTAGGGCCAAGCCCCCGTTAGCCCGCCGGCCGGCTGCGCAGCCGCTCGGAACGGCCGCGCAGCCACTCCAGCGTCAGCAGCATCAGCACTGAAAAGCCGATCAAGAGCGTGGCCGCAGCGGCGATGGCGGGGCTGAGGTTTTCGCGGATGCCGCCAAACATCGCCCGCGGCAGTGTCGCCTGCCCCGGCCCGGCGACAAACAACGTCACCACCACCTCGTCGAAGGAGGTGCCGAAGGCGAACAGCGCGCCCGAAATCACACCCGGCGCAATCAGCGGCAAAGTCACCTTGAAGAAGACCCGCAGCGGCGACGCGCCCAGGCTGGCGGCGGCGCGCACCAGATTGCGGTTAAAGCCCTGCAGCGTGGCGCTGACGGTGATCACCACGAAGGGCACGCCCAGCGCCGCGTGCAGCAGCACCAGCGTCAGATAGCTGTTGTCCATGCCCAAGGGCGCGAAAAACAAATAGCCGGCCACACCGACGATCACCACCGGCACCACCATGGGCGAGATCAATACCGCCATCAGCAGGCCCTTGCCGGGAAACTCGGCGCGGGTCAGCCCGATGGCGGCCAGCGTGCCCAGAGTCATCGCCAGCACGGTGGCCAACGGCGCGACGATCAGACTGTTCTGTAAGGCCCGCATCCATTCCGCCGAGGAGAAGAACTCCTGATACCAGCGCAGGGAGAACCCGTTGAGCGGATAAACCAGAAAAGCGCTGCCGTTGAAGGACAAGGGGATGATCACCAGCACCGGCAGCACCAGGAACAGCAGCGTCAGGCCGCCCAGCAAGCGATGCAGGTAAAACCACAGCCGCTCTTCCGGCAAAGTGTGATGGCTTGGCATGGGTTTAGCTCTCCACGATTTGGGTTTGATTCAAGCAATGCCAGGAAGCGGTTTAGCCCAGCCGCAACCGCTCGCTGCCCACCAGCCGGTGGTAGACCGCGTACAGCAACAAGGTGGCCGCCAGCAACAGGCCGCCCAGCGCGGTGGCCATGCCCCAGTTGATGGTGGTGTTGGTGTAGAAGGCGACGAAATAGCTGACCATCTGGTCGTTGGGGCTGCCCAGCAAGGCCGGGGTGATGTAGTAGCCGATGGACAGGATGAACACCAGCAGGCAGCCGGCGCCCACGCCGGCCACGGTCTGCGGCGCGTACACCCGCCAGAAGCTGGCGAAGGGATGGCAGCCCAGCGAGACCGCCGCGCGCAGATAGCTGGGAGAGATGCCCTTCATCACGCTGTAAATCGGCAGAATCATGAAGGGCAGCAGTATATGCACCATGGCGATGTAAACGCCGACGCGGTTGAACACCAGCTGCAGCGGCTGTTCGATCAGGCCCAGGCTCAACAAGGCGGCGTTGATCAGGCCACCGGACTGCAGCAGCACGATCCAGGCGGCCACCCGCACCAGCACCGAGGTCCAGAACGGCAGCAGCACCATGATCATCAGCAGATTGCTGCGGCGGGTGGGCAGGCTGGCCAGCAGATAGGCCAAGGGATAGGCCAGCAACAGGCAGAGCGAGGTCACCACCAGGCTCATCCAGAAGGTGCGGGCGAACACGCTCAGATAGATGCCCTGGTCCGGCATCGCGCGGCTGATTTCGCCCAGATCGTCGATGCGGTGGTCCAGCGCCGCCAGCAGATAGTAAGGGGTGTAGACGGACTGGTTGCGGCGTATCGCCAGCCAATAGGCCGGATCGCCCCAGCGCTCGTCCAGCTCGGTCAACGCCTGCTTGAACGAAGACGGCGCCGGCTCCAGCGGCAAGGCGCGCGCGGTTTTGCCCAACAGGCTGCGATAACCGGGCACCTCCATGTTCAGCCGCTTGCCCAAGTCGCCCAACGTCTGTTGTTCGCTGGCCAGCCGCACATCGTCGACGAGCGCGCGGTAGGCCGTTTCCGGCGGCAGCGACTTGCCGTCCCAAGCCGCCAGCGCCCGTACCGTTCGCGGCAGCGTGCCCGCCACTTCCGGATTGTCGACGCTGCGCAGCAGCAGCGCGCCGATGGGCACGATGAAGGTCAGCAGCAGGAACAACAGCAGCGGCGCCACCAACGCCAGCGACTTGAGCTTGCCCAGCCGCTCCGCCCGGGCCAGCCGCGCCTTCAGGGGCAGCGGGGCCGGCGCGGACGCGCGGGAATGAGATACCGAGGAAGCGGTCATGGCTTGGACTCCGTCAAAACGGCCGCCGGAAGGCGGCCTCCGCTAAATTAAGGACGAGCGCTTATTTAGCCGCCCAGGCGTTGAAACGCTGTTCCAGGCTCTCGGCGTGATCGGCCCAGAACTCCAGATTGATCTTCAGCGCGTCCTTGATGTTTTGCGGCGCGGTGGGCAGATCCGGCAGCTCGCTCTTGTCCAGCAGCGGAATCGCCCGCTTGTTGCTGGGGCCGTAGGCGATGTTCTGCGAATACACCTTCTGGTTTTCCGGCTTGCTGGCGAAGGCGATGAACTGATAGGCCTGATCGCGCTTGGGCGTGCCCTTGGGGATCGACCAGTAGTCGAAGTCGTAGAGATTGCCGTTCCACACCACTTTCAGATTCTTGCCTTCCTTGCGCGCCACCGCGATGCGGCCGTTGAAGGCGGAGCTCATCACCACATCGCCTGAGGCCAGGTATTGCGGCGGCTGGGCGCCGGCCTCCCACCACTGGATATGAGGTTTGAGCTGATCCAGCTTCTTGAAGGCGCGGTCCACGCCAGCCTGCGTGCCCAGCGCCGGATAAACATCCTTGGCCGCCACGCCATCGGCCAGCAGCGCGATTTCCAAGGTTCCCTTGGCCCCCTTGCGCAGGCCGCGTTTGCCCGGGAATTTCTTCACATCCCAAAAGTCCTTCCAGCCGGCCGGCGCGGTCTTCAGCTTGTCGGCGTTGTAGGCCAGCGCGGTGGACCAGACGAAGATGCCGATGCCGCAGGGCTGAACCGCGCCGGGCACGAAGTCCGCCTTATTGCCGATACGCGCGTAGTCCAGCCGTTCCAGCAGCCCCTCGTCGCAGCCGCGCACCAGTTCCGGCGACTCCACCTCCAGAACGTCCCAAGACACGCTCTTGGTGTCCACCATCGCCTTGAGCTTGGCCATTTCGCCGTTGTACTCGCCGCTGACCAGCTTGAGCCCGGCGCTCTTCTGGAACGGCGCGTAATAGGCCTTGGCCTGGGCGTCCTTATTGGCGCCTCCGTAGGAAATCACCGTCAAATCCTTGGCCGAGGCCGTGCCGGCCAAAGCCAGCGCGGCGCCCAGCAGGATGAATCCTTGTTTGACTGCCATCCTCATTCTCCTTGTTGACTGCATCATGACGCCGGTCCGGCCGGCGCGGCTTTCAATACGGGCGCTCAGCGCAGGGCCCAGGCGTTGAAACGCTGCTCCAGGCTTTCACCGTGATCGGCCCAGAACTCCAGATCCACCTTCACAGCGTTTTTCATGTTCTGCGGCGCGGTGGGCAGTTCGAGCTGCCGTCCCGGCGCCAGCAACGTCATCGCCTTGCGGTTGATCGGCCCATAGGCCATCTGTCGTGAATACGCCGCCTGGGTCTCCGGCCGGCTGGCGAAAGCGATGAAACGCCTTGCCGCAACGCCCTCTTGCGCCCCCTTGGGAACGGCCCAGTAGACAAAGTCATACAGGCTGCCGTCCCACACGATCTTCAAATTCCGGCCCTCTTGCTGGGCCGAGGCAATACGCCCGTTGTAGGCCGAACTCATCACCACATCGCCGGAGGCCAGGTATTGCGGCGCTTGAGCGCCGGCTTCCCACCACTGGATATGGGGTTTGAGCTGCGCCAGCTTCTTGAAGGCACGCTCCACGCCTGCCGGCGTGGCTAGTATTCGGTAGATATCCTTGGCGGCGGCCCCGTCGGCCAACAGCGCGATTTCCAAGGTGTATTTGGCGCCCCTGCGCATGCCGCGCTTGCCGGGATAACGCTTTACGTCCCAGAAATCGGCCCAGCCGCGCGGCGCGGTCTTGAGCTTGTCCGCGTTGTAGGCCAGCACATTGGACCAGACGAAGATGCCGATGCCGCATGGCTGCAGCGCGCCATCGACCACCTCTGCGCGCCCGCCGGCCAGCGCCGGGTCCAGCCTTTCGAACAAACCTTCGTCACAGCCCCTTGCCAGCTCCGGCGCCTCAACCTCCAACACGTCCCAGGACACGCGCCGGGCCTCCACCATCGCCTTGACCTTGGCCATTTCGCCGTTGTATTCGCCAGCCAGCACCCTGGTGCCGGTAGCGCGCTGGAAAGGCTGGTAATAGGCCTGGGCCTGAGCGGCCTGGTTGGCGCCGCCAAACGACACAACGGTCAGCGCCTGCGCCTGACAGGCCGCCAGCGCGGCGCAATAGGGGAATAAGAATTTGCGGTGGAGCCTCATGAACCGTACCTCCTTATATTTCAAGCCCGCCGGTTCCCGGTTTGAACCCGTCTTAGAGCATGTTTACGAGCTGGCGAGCGAAGGCGAGACAAGGCGAAAATGACTGAGAAAGCGGAATGTGCGCTTGGTACATCAGCATTTCGAAGCCGCGCTCACCCGTGGGCGTCTCGCGAAGCGCAGCAGCGCTTAAACAGGTTCTCAGCCAATCGACAACTCTCGACAGAACCGAGGCCGTCAAAACTTGTAGCCGGGATCGAGCCGGTCCAGCAGACGCAGCAGCGCCGCCCAGGCCAGATCAATGAACATATCGTCCTTCAGTTCCCGCTCGCCCAACTCTCGCTCCGGCTCGTTGAACTGCTGCTCGGTCCGTCGGCACACTTCCACAGACGGCAGGCGCAACGCTCCGGCCGCCTGCGCGGCCAGTTGGATGTCGCAGGCTTTCTCCAGGTAGTACATGCGCAAGAAAGCCTGCTTGACCGTTTCTCCCACGGTCAGCAAACCGTGGTTGCGCAGAATCAGCACCGGCTTGTCGCCCAGATCCCGCACCAGGCGCGCCTGCTCGTTGAGGTCCAGGGCAATGCCTTCGTAATCGTGGTACGCCACCTTCCCGTAGAACTCCATCGACATCTGGTTCACCGGCAATAAGCCATCCGCCAAGGCAGCCACCGCGCATCCGGCCCGGGTATGGGTGTGCAGCACGCACTGCGCATCCGGCCTTGCCGAGTGGATGGCGCTATGGATGATGAAACCGGCCGGATTGACCAGGGCGTCGTTCTCATCCAGCGCCTGGCCATCGAGACCGATCTTGACCAGGCTGGACGCGGTGATTTCGTCGAACATCAGCCCGTAGGGGTTGATCAGGAAGTGGTGTTCCGGCCCTGGCAAGCGCACCGAGATGTGTGTCGAGATCAGATCGCTCATACGAAAGTGCGCGATCAGCCGATAACAGGCCGCCAGTTCTTGACGTAGTTGCCGCTCCCCTTGTGACTCCACCGGCAGAGCGGCCTGCTGCAGGGTACGGCTGAGTTTTGCTGAGAGTTCCATCATGACCTCGGAGTGTGCGTCCGCCCCCATCGGGGCTAACTGGCGGCGCGGACCGGCGCCGCGACCATCGCGCTTAGAGCCTCTTCCAAAGCATCGCGAGCAAGCGCGAGACCACGCGAAAACAAGCGAACAAACGGAATGCACGGGGGGCACATGGGCATTTTGAGTTTGTTGTTAACGCCGTATCGCTGAAGCGCGGCAGACTTTGAACAGGCTCTTACTTGGGCTTAGCCACCCAGGCGTTGAAGCGCTGCTCGAGCTCCTCGCTCCTATCTACCCAGAACGCCGTGTCCTCGCTCAGCGCCACCGCGAGATTCCGCGGCGAGGTCGGCAAATCCCGGCTGCTCGTTTTCGTATCCAGCATCTGGAGCGCCTTACGGTGGGTCACTCCATAATCGATGGTGTCCGCATAGGCTTTCTGGTTGACCGGCTGCATGGCGAAACGGATGAATTTCAGCGCATCGTGCTTGCGTGGGCTGCCCTTGGGAATCGCCCAGTAGTCGTAGTTGTAAACCGAACCATTCCATACCACCTTCAGGTTCTTGCCTTCTTTCCTCGCTTCGGAAATGCGTCCGTTGTAGGCCGAGCTCATCACAACATCGCCCGAGGCCAGAAACTGCGGCGGTTGGGAGCCGGCCTCCCACCACTGGACATTGGGCTTGAGCTGGTCCAGCTTGCGGAAAGCCCGGTTAACGCCCGCCGGCGTGGCCAGCACTTTGTAGACGTCCTTGGGCGCCACGCCGTCCGCCAGCAGCGCGAACTCCAGGTTGTCCTGCGCGCCCTTGCGCAAACCACGCTTGCCTGGAAAGGTCTTCACGTCCCAGAAATCCTTCCAACTCGCCGGGGCCGTCTTCAATTTGTCGGCGTTGTAGGCCAGGACGATGGACCAGACGTTCATGCCTATACCGCAGGGCTGCACGGCGCCGTCGAGAAAATCGGCCGTGTTGCCGATCTTGCTGTAATCGAGCTTTTCGAACAGACCTTCGTCGCAGCCGCGCGCCAGCGCCGCCGGCTCGACTTCAACCACATCCCACGACACGCTGCGGCTATCCACCATGGCCTTGATCTTCGCCATCTCGCCGTTGTATTCCGCCCCGATCACCTTGATGCCGGTCGCCCGCTGGAACGGGCCGTAATACGCCTTGTCCTGCGCGGACTTCCCCGCTCCGCCAAACGAGATCACAGTCAGCTCGGCAGCCATGGCTTCGCCCACAAGAGCCCACCCCAAGGCCATGGCCGCCAGCTTGATGCTTGTAGACATTCCCAGATCCTCCCTTGCAAAACACGCCTTGCTATTCGTGAGCCAGCGGATCGAGCGCGCGTACATGCTCCACCTGCCAGCCCAGCGACACTACATCGCCGACGGCGAGCGTGGCGTCCAGGTCGGCGATGGCTTGTTTGACGAAGAAATTGGGCTTGCCGCACACCTCCATGCGCACGCGCACGTGGTCGCCCAGATAGATGAATTCGGCCACCCTCCCGGAGAACCGGTTGTCGCAATGCTCGCTGTGGCCGTTGAGCAGAACGCGCTCGGGGCGAATGGATAGCGACACCCTGCTGCCGGCCTCGCCCACCTTCACCGCCAGCGCCGCCACGCGCTCGCCGCGCTCCAGCTCCACCAGGCAGCGCTCGCCGTCCTGGCTCAGCAAAGTGCCTTGCAGCCGGTTGTTCTCGCCGATGAAGTTGGCGACGAAGGCGTTGCCCGGCCGCTCGTAGAGCTGGGCCGGCGCGTCGACCTGCTGGATTTCGCCCTGATGGAACACCGCCACCCGGTCCGACATGGTCAGGGCCTCGCCCTGGTCATGGGTGACGTAGACCACGGTCACGCCCAACCGCTGGTGCAGATGCTTGATCTCCATCTGCATGTGTTCGCGCAATTGCTTGTCCAGCGCGCCCAGCGGTTCGTCCATCAGCACCAGTTGCGGCTCGAACACCAAGGCCCGCGCCAGCGCCACCCGCTGCTGCTGGCCGCCCGACATCTGGCCCGGATAGCGGCCGGCAAAGGCGTCCAGCTGCACCATGGCCAACGCCCGCTTCACCTTGTCCTGAATGTCCGCCTTGGACACACCGCGCACCGACAGCGGGAAGGCCAGGTTTTCCGCCACCGTCATGTGGGGAAACAAGGCGTAGTTCTGGAACACCATGCCGATGTTGCGCTTGTGCGGCGGCACGCGGTTGATGGAACGGCCGGCCAGCTGAATCTCGCCGCCGGTAGGGGTTTCGAAACCAGCCAGCATCATCAGGCTGGTGGTCTTGCCGGAGCCGGACGGCCCCAGCAGGGTGAGGAATTCGCCTTGGCGGATATCCAGATTCAGGTTTTTGACGATGAGGTTCTCGCCGTCATAGCTTTTCTGGATGTCGAGGAAGCGGACCAGCACATCGTTGGCTGCGGACATGGCGGCGGCACCTGGAAGTGAATGCGTACGCCAACCATGCTAGGGAGAGCGGCGCGCGCCCGCCATCAGCGGGCGGCGGATTTTGCCGTCGGGATAAACGGCGCTCGCTATAGGGAAATCCTTAGTGCGCTGCAGCAGGCCAAGCGTTAAAACAACTGGTGCTCGATCGCGTAACGCACCAGATCCGCCAGCGATTGCGCGCGCAGCTTCTGCATCAGCCTGACCTTGTGGGTGCTGACGGTCTTGGCGCTGATGGCCAGCAACTGCGCCACCTCGTTGACATTGGCGCCCTGCGCCAGGCGCTGAAACACCTGGAACTCGCGCTCGGACAGCTGAGCATGCGGCGGCCGCTCGTCGCTGAGGTTGACTTCGAACACCAGCCGGTCCGCCAGCTGCGGGTCGATGTAGCGGCCGCCGCCGGCCACTTTGCGGATCGCGGTCAGCAGCAGCGCCGGGTCGCTGTCCTTGGTGGCGTAGCCGGCGGCGCCGGCCTTGAGCGCGCGCGCCGCCATCTGCACCTCGTCGTGCATGGACAGCACCAGGATCGCCGGCGGCTGCGCCAGCGCCCGCAAGCGCGGGATCACGTCCAGCCCGCTCAGGCCCGGCATCGAAATATCCAGCAGCAACACATCGCAGACGGCGGCGCGCAAGGCGTCGAACACCGCGCCGCCGTTGGCGGCTTCGCCGACGACTTGCAAATCGTCGGCCAGGCCGATCAACTGCTTGATGCCTTCGCGCACGATGGTGTGGTCTTCCGCCACAATCACTCGAATCATGTCTCCTCCTCTCCTTCATCCGGCCGCAAAGGCAGCCGGGCCGTCAAACTGCAGCCCTGCCCCGGCGCGCTGGTGATCTCCAGCTCCCCGCCGAACATCAGCAGGCGCTCGCGCATGCCCACCAGGCCATAGGAGCTGCCCGCCTCCCCCGGCCGCCGCTCAAAGCCTTTGCCGTCGTCGACAATGCTTAGCGTCAATTCCCCCGGTTGCGCCTGCAAATGCAGCGTCACCGTATGAGCCTCGGCGTGGCGCATCACATTGGTCAGCGCCTCCTGCAATACCCTAAACAGGCCCACCGCCTTGGCGTCGTCCAGCCGCAACGGCGTTTCCGGCACCAGCACCAGGCAGGGTATGCCGCTGCGGGCTTCAAAACGGCGCGCCTGCCATTCCACGGCCGAGGCCAGGCCCGCGTCCAGAATGGGCGGCCGCAGCGCGGTGGCCACGTCGCGGACCAGGGCGAAAGTCTGGGCGATCAGCTTCTTGATGCTGGCCAGCCGCTCCGCCGCCGCGCCCTCCGGCCGCCCCAGGCTGAGTTCCAGCATCGAGGTTTCCAGCTTGAGCACGGTCAGCACCTGGCCCAGTTCGTCGTGCACCTCGCGCGCGATATGCGCTTTCTCCTCCTCGCGCACCGTTTCGAGGTGGGCGGCCAAGTCTCTCAACATGGCGCGCGACGCGCTCAGTTCCAGTTCATTGCGCTTGCCGGCGCTGATATCCCACAAGATGCCGTCCCACACCATGCCCGCCGCGCCGTGGCGGCGGGCGCGGGCGCGCAGATCGGCCCAGCGCTCCGCGCCGTCGCGGGTCAGAATCCGGCCTTGCCAGCTCCAGTCGCTCTGCTCTCGCCAGGCCGCCCGCCAACTCTCGCGCAGGCCGGCGGCGTCTTCCGGATGCGCCAAGGCCAGCAAGCCTTCCGGCCGCGCCAGCAAGTCCGCGGCCGGGTAGCCGGTCAGCGCCAGGCTGGCCTCGCTGACAAAGGCCAGCCGCGGATCTTCCGCCGCGTCGCCGCTCTCCAGCCGGAACACCAGGCCCGGCACATTTTCAGCGATGCCCTTGAAGCGCGCCTCGCTTTCCCGCAAGGCGGCGCGCGCCTGCCGCTTCTCGGTGACATCATGCATAAAGGCCACCAGATAGTCGGCGCCGCCGAAGCGCAGAAAACTGAGCGAGACATCCACCGGCAAGCTGCCGCCGTCGGCGCGCAGACAATCGATTTCGAACTGCAACAGATCCCGGCTGCGCGCCCGGCTCCACAAATCCAGCCAGCCGTCCATGTCCAAGCCCGGCTGAAAACGCGACAGAGGCTGCCCCACCGCCTGCGCCTCTTCGCACGCCAGCATCGCCAGCGCGGCCTGATTGGCGTAACGCAGCCGGCTGTCCCAGTTCAGCCACAGAATGCCCACCGTGCTGTGATCCACCGAAAACTGCGTCAGCCGCAAGGCCTCGGCGCTGGCCTCCCGCTGCGCCAGCGCCTGGCGCGCAGCCGCCAGCGCCTGCCGCATCTGCCGCTGTTGCCTGCCCCGCCACAATAATGCGCCCGCCAAAGCCAGAATGAGTACGACCAAAACCTGACTCAGCCACCGCCAAAACGGCAGACTGTCGCCCAAGGGCGTCGGCTCGGCCTGCACCCAGCGTGTGTAAAGATGACCGCGCTGCGACGCCGGCAACGCGCTCAGGGCCCGGTCCAGCAACGTAGCCAATTGCGGCCAATCCTGTCGCGACGCCACCCGCAGCAGCCGGGTGGCGCCGCTGTCGCCCACCGCGCGCAAGGGCGAGAACTCGGGCTCCCGCAGCAGTTGGTTCAGTTGCGCCTCGTCCACCACCGCGTAATCTGCCCGCTGCTGCAACACTTGCTGCAACGCGGAACGGTCCGAGCCGGCCGGCCAACGCCGCAACGCCGGATAGTTGGCGGCCAGGAAGGCCGCCGCCGCGCCCGGTTCAACCACCGCCACCCTTACGTTGCCCGGCAATTGCTCCAGCTCCAGCGCCGCCGCCGGTTCTCCCCGCCCAACCAGCTTGTAGGGTATGCGCAGGAAGGGGCCGGAAAACAGCCAGTAACGCAAGCCTGCCGGCGTTTGCTCCAGGCCGGGCGCGATATCCACGCTACCCGCCCGCGCCGCCGCGCTCAATTGCGTCTTGTTCGGATAGGCCGTCCAGGCCAGCTTGAGGCCCAGCTCGGCAGCCAGCCGATTCATCAGCTCCACGTGCGCGCCGCTAATCGCCTGCCGGCGCGGGTCCAGCACCGCGTACGGCGCTTGCGGCACCACCCCCACCCGCAACACAGGATGCCGGCTCAGCCAGTCCCGCTCCGCCGCCGACAGGCTCAGCGCCCAACTGGGCGACGCCAGCCACAGCGCCGCCAACCCCGCCATCCACAATAAGGCTTTCAATGCGTCCCTCCGGCGCGCCGGAGGGCGCGCATGACTCCATACTGTGACAGCGCAGCGGCACTGTCTAAAAAATCAAACGCAAAGCGGGAGAGCTTGTGGCAAGAGGCGCAGGCGACGGGCCTGGCGGACAGGCTGCAGGGAGAGAGAAAGGCCGATGGACGCAGCAAAATGGATCCTGGCTTGGAAAATGCGCCGCGGCGGGCCAGAAAGCGCGAATTGCGCTGCATGGCCGGCGGCGACATCAGTATACTGTGACGCTATTCGAAAAATTGTCGAAAATACTAAGCAGAGGCCGACAAGGGCACGCCACCGAGGTTACAGGCATGGATATTGGATTACGCGTCAAACAAGTGCGTGAGCACTTCGCGCTGTCGCAGCGCGAGCTGGCGAAACGGGCCGGCATGGCCAACGCCACCATCTCGCTGATAGAACAAAACCGGGTCAGCCCATCCATCAGCTCGCTATTGAAGCTGATCCAGGGCTTTCCGATGACGCTGACCGAGTTCCTGACCTTTGGCGAACCGCCGCCCAGCGACCCCTACACCTTCCGCCGCGACCAACAGCCGGATTTGGGCCGCGACGGCCTGAAGCTGCTGATCATCGGCGCCTCCAACCCCAACCGCCAGATGCGCATGCTGCGCGAGCTGTATTCGCCGGGCGCGGACACCGGCAAAGAAATGATCACCCATCCGGAGGGCGAGGAGTGCGGCGTGGTGGTGCGCGGCACGGTGGAACTGACCGTGGACGGCCACATCAGCATCCTCTCCGCCGGCGACGGCTATTATTTTCCCAGCACCCTGCCGCACAAATTCCGCAATGTCGGGCCGGACGAGGCGGAGATCATTAGCGCCAACACCCCTGCCAACTTCTGAGAACCTGTTCACGATCTGCTGCGCGTTGGCGATACGGCGTTGAAAATCGCTTCGAAATGCTCATGTACCCCTCGTACACTCAGCTTTTTCGCTCGTTTTCGCCTTGTCTCGCCCTGGCTCGCGAGACTTTGAACAGGCTCTAAGGCCAGGTCAGAAGCGCCCCACTGCAGCCAGCGCCCCGCGCCCTAGGCGCTGCGGCAGCAGGCTGCCGGCCACCATGCCGACAATGCTGAAGCCCAGGCCCGCCAATTGCGGCGGCCAGAACGGGTCCGCCGGGCCGAACCAATCCAGCGCCAGCCAGCTGCCCAAGCCCAGCGCGATGGCCAGCAAGGCGCCCTGCGGCGTCGAACGCTTCCAGAACAAGCCGGCGAACAACGGCGCCACCGCCGACACCAGCGTCACCTTGTAGGCATTGCCCACCATCTCGTAGATGGTGGCGTCGGACAACAGCGCGAACACCGTGGTGACAATGGCCAGGCCCACCACGGTCAGCCGCATCGCCAACAGGAACTGCCGGTCCGACATCACCGGGATGAAACGGCTGAGCACGTTCTCGGTGAAGGTCACCGACGGCGCCAGCAAAGTGCCGGACGCGGTGGACATGATGGCGGACAACAGCGCGCCGAAGAACATCACCTGCGCGAACAGCGGCGTGCGCTCCAGGATCAGGCTGGGCAGAATCATCTGCGCGTCCTGCTGCATCCAGCGGCTGACCATGGTTGGATCGATCAGAGTGGCGGCAAAGCCGATAAAAATGGGCAGCATGCAGAAAGTCAGGTACAGGCCGCCGCCAACCATGGACGCGCGCGCCGCGACGTTCTCGTTCTTGGCCGACATCACCCGCTGGAAAATATCCTGCTGCGGAATCGAACCCAGCATCATGGTCAGCAAGGCGCCGACAAAGCCGACAACATCCTTGGGCGACAGGCTGGGAATCATGGTGAACTTGTCCTGCGCCGCCGCGTGCTGCAGCACCTTGACCGGGCCGCCGGCCATGTCGCCAATCAACCAGGTCAGATACAGCAAGCCAGCGACAATCACCGTCATCTGGAAGAAATCGGTCAAGGCCACCGACCACATGCCGCCAAACAGCGTGTACACCAGCACGATGCCGGCGCCCAGCAGCATGCCGGCGTTGGCACTGATCGCGCCTTGGGACAGCACGTTGAACACCACGCCCAGCGCGGTCAACTGCGCCGCCACCCACCCCAGGTAGGAGGCGATGATGCACAGCGACACAAACAGCTCCACATTGCGGCCGAAGCGCTGTTTGTAGAAGTCGCCTATGGTCAGCAGATTGAGCCGGTACAACGGCCGCGCGAACAGCAGCCCCACCAGCACCAGGCACATCGACGAGCCGAACGGGTCTTCGACGATGCCGGCGAAGCCCTTGTCGATAAAGGTGGCCGGAATGCCCAGCACCGCTTCTGAACCGAACCAGGTGGCGAACACCATGGCGGTGACGATGGGAAACGGCAGGCTGCGGCCGGCCACGGCGAAATCGCGGGCATTGCGCACGCGGGTGGCGGCATACAGGCCGATGCCCACGGACAACAACAAATAAACAACGACGAAGCCAATCAGCATGGGAATGATGTTCCTCTTCAGGCGGCGCGCGCACGCGCCCAAACGGCGGCCCAAAAGCAAGAGGCCGGCGGGGGCACCTGACACCCCGCCAGCCTCTCTCAATTCCTGAAAACCTTGATATCTTGCCTTTGCCATCAAGGGTTTGGGGGGCGATGATAACGCAGCTTTTTCTCGCTGTGTACCCATTGCCGGGCAGTTTTTTCACACCCGCCCCAATTTGCCCGAATGTCATTGCCGGCGCGTTGCCGCCGGTCCGTCTTTTCCGCTTGCCCCCGTCGTCGGAGCCGGATTCGCGCGGCTGTTTTCAGCGGACGGCCGCTCAGTCTCCCCAGTCCTCGATGAACAGCGCCTCTTGCTCCACTTTGCACTGTTTCTCCTGCATCTCCATCGCTAGGCCATGCAGCAAGGGGGGCAAGCCGCCGCCCATCAAACGCGCCAACTGCGCTTGGTCTGCTTCGCTCAAGGGCTGGGCGCCATTGGCCAGCGTCAGTTGCTCCGGCTGCATCCGCCACGGCGACCACGGCCGCCCGGCCTGCTCCGCCACTTGGCCGGCGGCCATGGCGACGGCGATGCCGGACGGAGCCAAATCGCAGGCAATCTGCACCGGCACCCGCAGCAGGGACAATAAGTGACGAACCGCCTCGCGCCAGCGCTGGTGCGGCTGGCCCGGCACCCAGAGGGTCAACACCGGCAGCGCCTGCTGGCTGAGCGTCTGGAATACGCTGAGGTTCTCCACGATGCGCACGCTGCGGATCGCGCCCTCCACCGCGCTCACGCTCATCAACGCCTCCGGCCCCAAGGCCACGCCTTGCTGAAGCAAGGCGGCGGACAACAGGCATTGCTGCCCGGCCCACAAACCCAGCGGCCCGGACAAGAAAACGTGCGGAGTGTGGGCGGCGATGCCGCAAGCTTCCAGATCCACGCCGAACTCCGCCAGCCACTGCCGGTCCGCGGCGCCGAAAGCCTTGCTGCGCCCCAGCGCGCGCTGCGAGAACTGACGCTCAGTGCCCCAACAACCGTCCAGCAGCCATTGGTCCAGCGCCTGGGCCAGTTTCAGACGGCGCTCCAGCGTAGAGGATTGCAAATGCGGACTCAGGCTTTCCGCCAGACCCAGCAGCCACGGATGGCGCGGCTGCCAGCCGCGCCACAGCTCCACCACTTCGGCCTGAGGCTGCGCGTCGGCCATGCCCAATAAGTGACGCAGGCCGTACATATCCAGCCACTGCACCCAGAACGGATGCAAAGGCTGGAAGCGCAGCCCGGTTTCGGCGTGCAGCTCTACCTCGCACCAGCCGGCCTCCAGCAAGCGGCGCAGCAGGTTCTCCGCCAGAGCCGGGCTGTCCGCCGGCGCCAGCAATGTGCTCCAGCGCGCGCGGTCGCGCCGCGTCTTGAGCCAACCGCGCACCATGTCCTGCTCGTCCGCGCTCAGCGGCAAGGGCCGCGGCGCGGCCAGCGGCGTCAGCAGCAGATTATGGCCGCGCGCGCCCAGCGGGGTGCGGCGAACGGAATCGGGGTCGATCTGGGACAACCAATGCGACATAGCGGACGACTCGATGAAAAGGCGGATGAGGAATAGACCATTTTTCCGCCAGAAATTCAATGCCGCCCGGTGATGGGGCGGCCGGCCGCGCCGGAAAGCCGGCCCCGGCGAAAGCCTGTTCAGACCCTAGCGGGCTTGTGCAAGGCAAGGCCCTGTGGGCCGTGAACGGCCTCTCAAGCCGCTTGCCAGGCGATCACCCGATCGCGGCCGCTGGACTTAGCCTGATACAACGCCTGGTCCGCCCGGTGGAAAGCCTGCTGCAAGCCGCCGTTTCCCACCAGGCAAACACCGGCGCTGACCGTCACCTGCCCATGGGGGAAAGGGGCGGCGCGCACCTGTTGGCGGAAACACTCCAACCGCGCCTGGCCCGCCGCGTCGCTGCGCGCCGCCAGCAACACGCCGAACTCCTCGCCGCCAATGCGCCCGTAAATCTGATCGTGAAAGGTTTCGGCCAACAAGGCGCTGACTTCGCGTATCGTCTGATCTCCCACCGCGTGCCCGTGGGTGTCATTGATGCGCTTGAATAGATCGATATCGATGATGGCCAGATAGAACGCGATGTCCTCATGCCCAAGCGCGTACTCGGCCTGCTGTAGAAAGGAGCGCCGGTTGGGCAGGCTGCTCAGCGAGTCGTAAAAAGCCTGCCGCTTCAGCTTGTTCAACAACAGATGGTTGCTGCGCAGGGTTTGCACCACCTGCAGATGGACCAACACCATGCCGCCGATGATGATGGCCAGAAAACCGAAGCCGTAAATCATCTCCTCGCCGCCCCAGCGCAGAAACACGCGCACGGGATCGAACACCAATAACAACAGCCCCCAAAAACTCAGGGTGTGCCATATATTGGACATGCTGATCGACATCACCAGCGCCGACACGCCCAGCGTCGGCAACAACAGATACTCGCCGTATCCTCCGGCATCCAGCGCGCGCTTCATCGCCAGGCAATACCCAATGGCGAACAACACCTGCCATAAGAGCAAGAGACGGCCGCGCCGCGCCGCAATCTGCAACAGGATCAATCCGCCCAAACCCAGGCCCACCGCCAGGAACAGCCACCCTGGCACCATGCCGCCGTACAGGCGGCGCACCAGCAGAAAGCCCAGCGCGCCCAACACTCCAACCCCCTGGAACCCCAGGCTGCGCCATTGAAAAGCGTCGATCAGATAAGCGTCGAAGTCTTGCTCCAGCGGCCGTACCGGCGCAGGTATCGTCATCGCATCATGCTCCCGCCCACACGCGTCTGATATCGCGTCTTGCTGTGGTATAGGCGCCTGAACCGCCCCCATGCAATCCTCTCCTGGGCCGGCTGGCCCCCCGCTCTCTCGGAGGCTATAATCGCCGCCTTCGACGCTGCGCGGCTCTGGCCGCGCGCTTTGCTTTTTGTCTTCCATGGATTGGCCCGCACCCGATGTCCGCAGTCTGTCGCCGGCAGGACGCCATTGTCCTGCGCCCGATGCAAGTTCAAGATTTTCCCGCCGTGCTGCAAGTTCAGCAACACTGCTATCCACCGTCGCTGATAGAAAGCCGCGACGCGCTGGCCTCGCGCCACCGGCTCTCCCCGGACACCTGCTGGGTGGCGGAGCGCCCCGGACAGGTACTGGGCTATGTGTTCGCCCACCCCTGGGCCGGCGGCCGTCCGCCCAGCCTGAACCGCCCGCTGGAGCAGTTGCCGGAAGCAGTCGACACCCTGTTCATACACGATCTGGCGTTGCACCCGGATGCGCGCGGCCATGGTCTGGGACCGCGCCTGGTGCAAACCGTGCTTGGCCAGGGCCGGCGGCGCGGACTGCGCCAGGCGCGGTTGGTGGCGGTTCAGGGCGCCGCGCGCTACTGGAAGCGCTTTGGCTACCAGCCCTGCGCGCGCGACGATTACACCCGCCAGGCCTATGGCGAAGGCGCGGTCGGCATGCAACGCGCCTTGTGAACGCCGGCCGCACCGGCGCGCCAAAACGCCTATGCTGCAAGGAAGATTTGGCCAGCCCCTTGGCCAAGCTATGATAGAATCGCGCGCAACGTATTCAATTCCTTATGAAAATACTCATAGTCGCCCTGTGTGCGGCATGGCTCGCCGCCCCGGCCCTGGCCGGCCGTTTGCTGCCGATGGAACTGAAGGCCGGCACCGTCCGCGCCGCGGATGACGCCACCATCGAGTTCGTCAAGAAAGACCGCTCGTTGCTGGAAAGCCTGCTCGGTATTTTCATCCGCTCCGAACGCCAGTTCCCATTGGCGCCCGGCCTGCGCATCTTCGACGAGCACAACCGCTTCCTGCTGCGCGGCCAACTGGAAAGCCTGGAAGGCCGCCCGGTGGGCGTCACCTTCAATATGCAAGGTCAGATCAACCAGATCTGGGTGCTGCGCCCCGAGGAAGTGGAGATGCTGAAGCAAAGGGAAGCCGAAGCAGCCGCCCAACCGTCCCAATAAGCTCAGCCGCCCGTGGCGGCGCCTGTCGGGCCTGGCTCGCGGCGAATTGACAGAAACACGCTGGAATCTAGCTGCAATGAAAAAGGTATACATCAAGACGTTTGGCTGCCAAATGAACGAGTACGACTCGGACAAAATGGCGGATGTGCTGTCCGACTCCGAAGGCATGGTCAAAACGGACAATCCGGAAGAAGCCGACATCATCCTGTTCAACACCTGTAGCGTGCGCGAAAAGGCGCAGGAAAAAGTGTTTTCGGACCTGGGCCGCATCCGCCCGCTGAAAGAAGCCAAACCCGATCTGATCATCGGCGTCGGCGGCTGCGTGGCGTCGCAGGAGGGCGAGACCATCGTCAAACGCGCGCCCTACGTCGACGTGGTGTTCGGCCCGCAAACCCTGCACCGCCTGCCGGATCTGATCAAGTCGCGCCAATCCAGCGGCAGCTCCCAGGTGGACATCTCCTTCCCGGAAATCGAGAAATTCGACCATATCCCGCCCGCCAAGGTGGAAGGCGGCGCGGCTTACGTGTCCATCATGGAAGGCTGTTCCAAGTATTGCTCCTTCTGCGTGGTGCCTTACACCCGCGGCGAGGAAGTCAGCCGCCCCTTTGACGACGTGCTGACCGAAATCGCCGGCCTGGCCGCGCAGGGCGTCAAGGAAATCACCTTGCTGGGGCAAAACGTCAACGCCTATCGCGGCGCGATGTCCGATGGCGAAATCGCCGACTTCGCGCTGCTGCTGGAATACGTGCACGAGGTGCCGGGCGTGGAGCGCATCCGTTTCACCACCAGCCACCCGCGCGAATTCAGCCAGCGCATCATCGATTGCTACGGCAAGCTGCCCAAGCTGGTGTCTCATCTGCACCTGCCGGTGCAAAGCGGCGCCGACCGCGTACTGGCGGCGATGAAGCGCGGCTATACCGGCCTGGAGTACAAATCCATCATCCGCAAGCTGCGCGCGCTGCGGCCGGACCTGTGCCTGTCCTCCGACTTCATCGTCGGCTTCCCCGGCGAAACCGAGGCCGACTTCGAACAAACGCTGAAGCTGGTCAAAGACATGGAAGTCGACTTCAGCTACGTGTTCATCTATAGCCCGCGTCCGGGCACGCCGGCGTCCAATCTGCCGGACGATACCCCTCACGCGGAAAAAGTGCGTCGCCTGGAAGCCCTGAACGAGGTGATTGAGGCCAAGGGCTTCGCCATCAATCAATCCATGGTGGGCACCGTACAACGCGTGCTGGTGGAAAGCGTGTCCAAGAAAGACGCCACCATGCTGGCGGCACGCACCGCCAACAACCGCGTGGTCAACTTCGTCGGCCACCCGCGCCTGCTCAATCAGATGATAGACGTGCGCATCACCGAAGCGCGTCCGCACTCGCTGGTAGGCGAGGCGCTGATCGCGGAAACCGTCTGAGCATGATGTCCGCCCGCCATTTTTTTACGCCGGCCGCCGCGGGCGGGCGTATGCTTGGCGCTTTCCATCCGAGCTGACGCCGCCATGTTCATCGTTTCGCTAAGCTACATCGCCCCGCTGTCCGATATCGACGCGTTGCTGGAACAGCATGTCGCCTGGCTGCGGCAGGGCTACGCTTCCGGTTTGCTGCTGGCCTCCGGCCGCAAAACGCCGCGCACCGGCGGCGTGATCCTGGCGCGCGGAGACCGCGCCGAGCTCGAGGCCCTGCTGGCGCGCGACCCGTTCGCCGTCGCCGGCCTCGCCCGCTATGAAATCACTGAGTTCCACGCCAGCATGAGCGCGCCGGAACTGGATTGTCTGCGGAACATTTGATGAGCGCCGCAGCCTTAACCCTTGCCCATCCGCCATCCCGCCCCGCCGCGGGCCGCGCAGAACGACCCAGACTACGAGCCGCATGACTACATCGCACGCCGAACCCCTCAGCTTCAATCCCGTCGACAACGAACGGCTGGCCCGCCTGTGCGGCCCGCTGGACGAAAACCTGAAACAGATAGAAACCGGCCTGGACGTGACCGTGCAGCGCCGAGGAGAAAGCTTCCGCGTGCAAGGCGAACAGGCCAAGACCGCGGTGGAAGCACTGACCCGGCTCTATCTGCTGGCGGAAAAACAGGAGCTGTCGATAGACGACGTGCAACTGTGCCTGGTGGAACTGCGCCGTCACGCGCCCAACGGCGCAACGGCCGCCGCCGAAGACGAAGACGCCCCCGTGCTCGTGACCCGTCGCGGCGATTTGCGCGGCCGCACGCTGCGCCAGAGCCGCTACATCAAAGCCATTCAGCAACACGACATCACCTTCGGCATTGGCCCCGCCGGCACCGGCAAAACCTATCTGGCGGTGGGCTGCGCGGTGGACGCGATGGAGCGCGACACGGTCAAACGCATCGTGCTGGTGCGCCCGGCGGTGGAGGCCGGCGAGAAGCTGGGCTTCCTGCCTGGCGACCTGGCGCAGAAGGTGGACCCGTATCTACGGCCGCTGTACGACGCGCTGTACGATCTGATGGGCTTTGATCGCGTGACCCGGCTGTTCGAAAAGAACCTGATCGAGATCGCGCCGCTGGCCTATATGCGCGGCCGCACGCTGAACAACGCCTTCATTATCCTGGACGAGGCGCAGAACACCACGCCGGAACAGATGAAGATGTTCCTGACCCGCATCGGCTTCGGCTCCAAGGCGGTGATCACCGGCGACGTGACCCAGATCGACCTGGCCCGCCATCAGAAAAGCGGCCTGGTCGAAGTGGAGCGCATTCTGGACAAGGTGCGCGGCATCCATTTCCATCATTTCCAGAGCGACGACGTGGTGCGCCACCCGCTGGTGCAGAAAATCGTCGACGCCTACGACCAATACCAAAGCAAGCAAGATGAAAAGAGCCAAGCGTAACCCGCTGCTGGCGCGCCTGGCCGCGCGCCTGGAACTGAGCCTGGAGGTGCGCAGCCAAACCGCCGCCCTGCCGCGGCCCGCAGATTTGCGCCGCTGGAGCCAGGCTGCGCTGCAAGCCGGCGTCAAGCAGGCCCAGGTCAGCATCCTGATCGTGGACGCGGACGAAGGCCGTCAAATGAACCGCGACTACCGCGGCAAGGACTACGCCACCAATGTGCTGAGCTTCGCTCTCAACGAGGGCGACCCGGTGCCGGGCCTGCCGCTGATCGGCGATCTGGTGCTGTGCGCGCCGGTGGTGGAAAAAGAGGCCGCCGAGCAAAACAAGCCGCTGCAAGCCCATTACGCCCACCTGCTGGTGCACGGCATGCTGCATCTGCAGGGCTTTGACCACGAGCAAGACGACGAAGCCGAAACCATGGAAACGCTTGAAACCGTCATCATGCAAAGGCTAGGATATCCCGACCCCTATCGAGAGGAGCAGTTCTAAGAAATGGAAGACCCCAGTAAACCGCGGCCGACTTGGCTGGAACGCCTGTCCACCATGTTGCTGCGCGAGCCGGAAGATCGCGAAGAGTTGATCGAACTCTTGCACAACGCCTTCGAGCGCAACCTGCTGGACGCGGAAGCGCTCGGCATGATCGAAGGCGTGCTGGAAGTCAGCGAGCTGACCGTGCGCGACGTCATGATCCCGCGCAGCCAGATGAACGTGATCAGCTGCGACGACCCGATCACCCGCTTCCTGCCGATGGTGATCGACTCCGGACACTCGCGCTTTCCGGTGATAGGCGACAGCAAGGACGACGTGCTGGGCATTCTGTTGGCCAAGGAACTGTTGCGCTACTTCCACGCGCCGGCCAGCTTCGATTTGAAAGCGGTGCTGCGCCCGGCGGTGTTTGTGCCGGAATCCAAGCCGCTGAACGTGCTGCTGCGGGATTTCCGCGCCACCCACAATCACATGGCGGTAGTGGTGGACGAATACGGCGGCGTGTCCGGCCTGGTGACCATTGAAGACGTGATCGAGCAGATCGTCGGCGACATCGAGGACGAATACGACACCGAGGACGACGAGGAAGATATCCTGCCGGTGCGCGGCCATCAGCGCTACCGGGTCAAGGCGCTGACCGAGATCGAGGACTTCAACCATTACTTTGAAACCGATTTCGAAGACGACGACGTCGACACCGTCGGCGGCCTGGTGATCTCCCTGACCGGCCACCTGCCCAAGCGCGGCGAAGCGGTGGAAGCCGCCGGCCTGCGCTTCACCGTGCTGCGCGCCGACAACCGCCGCGTAGACACCCTGCTGGTGGAGCGGATTCAGGCCGGCGAGACCAGCGAAGTCTGAGACCCTGTTTATAATCGGCTGCGCGTCGAGGGGTGTTACACGGCATGGACGCCTTGGGAATGCGCCTGAACTCCGTGTACACTCCGCTTTCTCAGCCGCTTTCGCCTTGTTCGCTCCTGCTCGCCAGATCGAAAGCAGGCTCTAAGAACCTGTTCACGATCTGCTGCGCTGTGGCGATACGGCGTTAAAAACAAGCTCAAAATGCTCATGTACCACGTGTACATTCCGCTTTTTCGCTCGTTTTCGCCTTGTCTCGCTCTTGCTCGCGAGATCGTGAACAGGCTCTAAAAACCATCTCCAGACGCGGGAGGCCGGATTGGGCTTGGTGCCCGCGCCTCCCGCTCCTAAGATGAATATCAGCTATTTGACAATCCGTCGGCCGGCTTTTGCCAGCCGGCTTCGCCTGATGCCTACCATGCGCACTTTACTGGTCCTGCTGGCAGCCGCCTTGGCTGGCAGCCTCACACTGTTCGCCTTCGCCCCCTACCGCTTGTTCTGGATCATGCCGCTATCACTTGCGGCGCTGGCGGACCTGACCCAGCGCCACCCGCAACGCGCGTTCTGGATCGGCTATGTCTGGGGCCTGGCCGCCTACACCAGCAACTTCAACTGGATCTACAACAGCCTGCACGACGTGGCCGGCTTGCCGGTCTGGATCGCCTTGCCGCTGGTGCTGTTGCTGCCGGCCTATCTGGCGCTCTACCCGGGCCTCGCGATGTGGCTGAGCGCCCGGGTCACCGCCAAGCCTTGGCAACGCTGGCTGCTGGCCTTTCCGGCCCTGTGGGAACTGGGGGAATGGCTGCGCGGCTGGGTGCTGACCGGTTTCCCCTGGGCCGCCGCCGGCTACTCCCAGATCACGGAGAGCCCGCTGGCCGGCTACACGCCGCTGGGCGGTTCCCACTTGGTCACCTACCTGGTGGCGTTGTCCGCAGGCGCGCTGGCGCTGATGGTGCACAGCGGCTGGAAAATGCGCGCCGGCCTGCTGATCGCCGCGCTGGCGGTATGGGGCAACGGCTTCTGGCTGAAAAGCATTGAATGGACCTTGCCTCAGGGCAAACCCATCAGCGTGGCGCTGGCCCAAGGCAATATCGCCCAGGAACTGAAATGGTCGCCGGAAAACCTGGAAGAATCCCTGCGCGTGTATTACCAGCAAGTGGCCACCGCCCGCGCCGACCTGATGCTGCTGCCGGAAACCGCACTGCCGCTGTTCCTCGACGACCTGCCGTCCGGCTACCTGAGCATGATGGAAGGCCAGGCCCAGCGCGCCGGCATGGCGCTGGCCACCGGCGTGCCCCGCCGCACCAACGACGGCCGCGGTTATTTGAACGCGGTGGTGGCGCTGACCACGCCGGGCCAGCCGTATTTCGCCAAGGATCATCTGGTGCCGTTTGGCGAGTTTATCCCGGTTCCCAGCCTGATAGGCTGGATCTACCAGTTCATGAACATGCCGATGTCGGGCTTCAGCAGCGGCGGCGCCAATCAACCGCCACTGGCGCTGGCCGGCGAGAAAATCGCCTTCAACGTTTGCTATGAAGACAGCTTCGGCGAGGAGCTGATAGGCCCCGCCTCCCAAGCCAGCATCATGGCCAACGTCAGCAACCTGGCCTGGTTCGGCAAGAGCGTGGCGATGAGCCAGCACCTGCAGTTATCCCAGGCGCGCGCGCTGGAAAACGGCCGCTACATGCTGCGCGCCACCAATAACGGCATGACCGCCATCATCCGCCCGGATGGCGAAATCGCCGCGGTGGCGGCGCCCTACACCCGCCAGGTGTTGCAAGGTTTCGCCCAGGGCCGCCAGGGGCTCACCCCTTATATGCGCCACGGCAACGCCCCAGTCTTGATAGGCTGCGCGGCGCTGCTGCTGTTGGCCATCTTGCTGGGCCGCAAACACCGCCCTTGAGCGTTGCCGCCGTCCCCTTGAGCGCGCGCGATGTTTCCTCACCGGAACATCGCGCGTTTTGACATTCAGCCCCGGATTCCCGATCATCATTCGCCGGCGGCGCGAACCGGCCCGTGCCGGAACCACACCAAGAAACACCGCGCCGCCTCTACAAGGGAAAAACCATGAACGAGAGAAAACTGGAAGCCGGGATCGTCACCAACTTTTCCGAGCGCATGAGCTACGGCGGTTATCTGTGCCTGGATGAACTGCTGGCCTGCCAGAAACCGCTGTCCAACCCGCCGCACCATGACGAGCTGCTGTTCGTGATCCAGCACCAGACGTCGGAATTGTGGATGAAATTGATGCTGCACGAATTGCAGGCCGCGGTGCGCTTTGTCCAGCAGGACACGCTGGGCCCCAGCTTCAAATGCCTGGCGCGGGTCAAGCAAATCCAACGTCTGTTGTTCGAACAATGGGCGGTGCTGGAAACGCTGACGCCGTCCGAATACATGGAGTTCCGCGACGTGCTGGGCAACTCCTCCGGTTTCCAGTCCCACCAATACCGCTCCATCGAATTTCTGCTGGGCAACAAGAACCAGGCAATGCTCAACGTCTTCGCCCACGAGCCGGACAAGCATGCCGCGCTAAAAGCCATCCTGGAAGCGCCCAGCCTGTACGACGAATTCCTGCGCCATCTGGCGCGCCGCGGCCTGCCGGTGCCGGCTTCCAGCCTGGAACGCGACTGGTCGCAGCCCTATCAGCGCAATCCGGAGCTGATCCCGCTGTTCAAGAGTATTTACGATCACCCCCAGCAGCACTGGGAAGCCTATGAGATGGCGGAAAAGCTGGTGGACGTGGAGGAATACTTCCACCTGTGGCGCTTCCGGCATATGAAGACGGTGGAACGGGTCATCGGCTTCAAACAGGGCACCGGCGGCTCCAGCGGCGTGCGCTTCCTCAAGCAGGCGCTGGAGCTGACCTTTTTCCCGGAGTTGCTGGACGTGCGCACCGAGATCGGCCGCTGACGCGGCGGGGAAAACGGCGGCGGCCCGGGCCGCCGCGTCGCCTCTCAACAGCGGAAGCGCGACACCAGCCCGCGCAGACTGCCGGCCAGCTGGCTCATGTCCGCCAGCGCCGCCGAGGCGGTGGACGCCGCCTGCGCGTTCTTGCTGGAGCTCATCGCAATCTGCTCGACGTATTGAGCGATATCCTGACTGGCGGTGCCCTGCTCCTTCAGCGCGTGTGAAATATCGTTGACCACGCCCAGCACCCCGCCAGCGCTCCGGCTGATCTCTCCCACCGCCTCGCCGCCCTGCTCGGCCAGCTCCAGGCCGTTCTTGGCGCACCGCACCGCCTCTTCCATCGAGCCGTGCGATTGGGTCGAGCTTTGCTGGATCTCGGCGATCATGCCGGCAATCTCCTCGGTCGCCTGAGCGGTGCGCTCGGACAACTTGCGCACCTCGTCCGCCACCACCGCGAAGCCGCGGCCCTGCTCGCCGGCGCGCGCGGCCTCGATCGCCGCGTTCAGGGCCAGGAGATTGGTCTGATCGGCAATATCCTTGATCACTTGCATGATGCCGGAAATCACCTGCGCCTTGTCCACCAGCTCGTTGATGGTGCCGGCGGCCAGCTCCACCGACTCATTGATGCGGCGCATTTCCGCCACCGCGCGCGAAATCACCTCGCTGCCCTGCTGCGATGATTCGCCGGACTGTTCAGACAGGCTTCTGGCGTCCTGGGCGCGGTCGGAAATATGGTTGATGCTGACGGTGAGTTCTTCTATCGACGCCGCCATCGAGGTGGCCGCCTCGCTCTGCCGTTCCGAGCCGTTCGCCACTTCGCTGGCATGGCTGCTGACATCCGCGCTCATCTCCGACACCCGATTGGCCGCGGCGGCGATTTCGCCCACTAGCTGCCGCAACTCTCCCTGCATGCTGGCGACATTGGCCAGCAGGCTGTCGCGGTCGCCAGCCTTCACCGGCACCGCCATATCCAGCTGGCCGGCGGCAATGCGCTTGACGATATCCACCGTGACCGCCGGCTCGCCGCCCAACTGGCCCAACACGCTGCGCATGATGTAAGCGCCCAAGCCCGCCAGCAGCAACAGGATCACGCCCACCTCCAGCGCCAGATTGAACAGCGATTTGTGATAAGCGGCCGCCACGTCGTCCAGATAAATGCCGGTGCCCAGCACCCAGCCCCAGCCGGGAGAGGTCATCAAATAGGAAATTTTGGGCTGCGGCGCGTCAAAACCCGGTTTGTCCCAGACATAGCTGGCGTAGCCCTTGCCGCCGCCGGCGCTCAAGGCTTGATCGAACAGCTGGCCCATGTCCCGGCCGCTCCCCTCCTTGACCCCGTGCAGATTTTTGCCGATCAAGGCAGGCTTCACGCCGTGGGCGACGTAGGTCAGCCCTTTGTCGAAGGCGAAGAAATACTCGCGCTCGTCGTAGCGCATGCTGCTCAAGGCCGCCGCCGCCAGGTGCTTGGCCTGCGGCTCGCTCATCTTGCCGTCCGCCGCCATTTTCTCGTAAGACGTCACCAGTGCCGCCGCGGACTCCACCAGATTGCGCGTCTTGTCCTTGCGGTCCTGCAACATGGCGTCCCGCTCCCGCATCACAGAGAGCACGCCTATCGCCGTCACCAGCAGCGCCATCGCCACCAATAGCAAGAGCAGCCGGCCGCGCAGGCTCATTGTTGTTTTATTCATCTCCATCTCCCCACACCTTGTTAACTTATTCTAGACAGTGCTCATCGCTCTTTTGATGCGAATAATCCCAGTTTGAGACATTTCGATGAAAAACATCAATAGCATAAAAAAACCCGGATCGCTCCGGGTTAAACTGGACGCGAGCATGCATGCCCGCATCCAGAGTCGTCATTCCTCTGCCTTTAGTTCGCCAACGCTCACTTCATCGTCGGCATCACAAATTCGGCGGTCATCTTGGCCGGCCAGCGGCTGGTCACCGTCTTCATCCGAGTGTAAAAACGCACGCCTTCCGGACCGTGCATATGATGGTCGCCGAACAACGAGGCTTTCCAGCCGCCAAAGCTGTGGAAAGCCATCGGCACCGGAATCGGCACATTGATGCCCACCATGCCCACCTGAATGCGGTGGCTGAACTCGCGCGCGGCGCCGCCGGAGCGGGTGAAGATGCTGGTGCCGTTGGCGAAGGGATGGGCGTTGATCAGGCTGACCGCGCTGTCGAAGTCCGGCACTCTCACCACGGCCAGCACCGGCCCGAAGATTTCCTCCTTGTAAATGGTCATCTCCGGCGTCACATGGTCGAACAGGCAGCCGCCGAGGAAAAATCCGTCCTCGTGACCGGGATGGCGGTAGCCGCGGCCGTCCACCACCAGTTGCGCGCCTTCGGCCACACCCTGATCGACATAGCCGGTCACCTTGTCCAAATGCTGGCGCGTCACCAACGGCCCCATTTCCGCCGCCGCGTCGTCGCCCACGCCTATCTTCAGATTGCGCGCGCGCTCGGCCAACCGTTCCACCAGCGCGTCGCCGATATCGCCCACCGCCAGCACCACTGAGATCGCCATGCAACGCTCGCCGGCCGAACCGTAGGCGGCGCCGATCAGCGCCTCCACCGCGCCGTCCAGATCCGCGTCCGGCATCACCACCAGGTGGTTCTTGGCGCCGCCCAGCGCCTGCACCCGCTTGCCATGGCGCGCGCCGGTTTCGTAGATGTACTGGGCAATGGGCGTAGAGCCGACGAAGCTGAGCGCGGCGATGTCAGGATGGACAAGCAAGGCGTCCACCGCCTGCTTGTCGCCGTGCACCACGTTGAATACTCCGGCCGGCAAGCCGGCCTGCTGCAGCAGTTCGGCCAATAGCAAAGCGGCGGACGGGTCGCGCTCGGACGGCTTGAGAATGAAACAGTTGCCGCAGGCCAGCGCCACCGGGAACATCCACAACGGCACCATCGCTGGAAAGTTGAACGGGGTGATGCCGGCCACCACGCCCAGCGGCTGACGCATGGAATGGCTATCGATGCCGCCGCCCACCTGCTCGGTGAACTCGCCTTTCAGCAGCTGCGGAATGCCGCAGGCGAACTCCACCACCTCCAGGCCGCGGGTAACCTCGCCGATGGCGTCGGACACCACTTTGCCGTGCTCACTGGAAATCAGCGCCGCCAGCCGCTGCTGGTTTTGCTCCAGCAACTCCTTGAACTTGAACATCACCCGAGCGCGCTTCAACGGCGAGGTTTCCGCCCAGGCCGGGAAGGCCTTGCGCGCCGCCGCCACCGCGGCCTGGACCTCGTCCTGGCTCGCCAGCGGCACGCGGGCGGCGACGCTGCCCAGCGCCGGGTTGTAGACATCGCCAAAGCGGCCGCTGCGGCCTTCGCAGCGTTCGCCGCCAATGTAATGAGGAATGGTCTGCATATTCGTTCCGATGGGTATGGGTTGGGTATTCGGCGCCGCGCTCATTCGCAGGCGCGCAAGGCGGAGGCAATGGTCTCGAACAGCCGGTCGATCTCGTGCTTCTCAATGATCAGCGGCGGCGAAACCGCCAGGATGTCGCCGGTGAAGCGCACCAGCACGCCTTGTTCCCAGCACTTGAGGAAAACATCGAAACCGCGCTGTCCAGCCGCGCCCGCCCGGCTGTCCAGTTCAATGCCGGCCACCAGGCCCAAATTGCGGATGTCCTTGACGTAGGGCTGGCCGCGCAAAGCGTGCGCGCGCTCCTCGAAATAAGCGGACAGGCCGGCGGCGCGCTCGAACAATTGCTCGTCGCGGTACAGGTCCAGCGAGGCGATCGCCGCGGCGCAAGCCAGCGGGTGGGCGGAATAGGTGTAGCCGTGCGGGAACTCGATCATGCGCTCGCCGGCGGCGGCCATGAAGGCGTCGTGGATCTCCGGCTTCACCAGCAAGGCGCCCATCGGCACCACGCCGTTGGTCAGGCCCTTGGCGCAGGTGATGATGTCCGGCAACACGCCGAACTTGTTGGCGGCCCAATCCGCGCCCAAACGGCCGAAACCGGTGATCACTTCGTCGAAAATCAGCAGGATGCCGTAGCGGTCGCAGATTTCGCGCAAACGCCGCAAATAGCCCTTGGGAGGAATCAGAACGCCGGTGGAACCGGCCATCGGCTCGACAATGACGGCGGCGATGGTGGACGGATCGTGCAGGGTCAGTATCCGCGCTTCCAATTCGTCCGCGAATTCTGCGCCGTGCTCGGGCTCGCCGCGGCTGAAAGCGTTGCGGGCAAGGTCGTGAGTGCTGCGCAGATGATCCACCGCCGGCAAGGACACCGGAAAATGCTTGCGGTTGCCGGCCATGCCGCCCACCGAGATGCCGCCGAAGTTGACACCGTGATAACCCCGCTCGCGGCCAATCAGTTTGACGCGGGCGGCGTCGCCGCGCACGCGGTGATAAGCCACCGCCATCTTGAGCGCGGTGTCCGCCGCCTCCGAGCCGGAACCCACGAAGAACGCCTTGCTCAAGCCCTTGGGCGCCATCGCCACCAGCTTGTCGGCGGCCTCGAAAGCCTTGGGATGCGCCATCTGGAACGGCGGCGCATAGTCCAGCGTCGCCACCTGCCGCTGCACTGCCTCGACGATGGGCTTGCGGTTGTGGCCGGCGGTCACGCACCACAGGCCGGCGCTGCCGTCCAGGATCTTTCGGCCCTGGTCGTCGGTGTAATACATGCCGTCGGCGCTCACCAGCATGCGCGGCGCGCTCTTGAACTGGCGGTTGGCGGTGAACGGCATCCAGAACGCGTCCATCTGCGGCTGATTCATCGTTGTCTCCCCTGGCTCTTGGCCGAATGATGACAACTAATCTAGCCGCGGCACCAATACAATTACAGGTACAGTTGGCGCGAATTTGCACAGCCCCGTATCGGCAAAATCGCCAGTACAGTCCAAAACCAAGAAAAAACCCGGCCGTAGCCGGGTTTCCTGTGTCGCGCCAATCAACTCAGAGCCTGTTCACGATCTCGCAAGCTAAGGCGAGACAAGGCGAAAACGAGCGAAAAAGCGGAATGTACACGCGGTACATGAGCATTTTGAACTCGTACTCACCGTGCAACACGCCATGACGCGCAGCAGATCGTAAACGGTTCTCAGACGCGGAAGCTGGAGAACAGCTGCCGCATGTCCTTGGCCGCCTGCGACAAATCGTTCAAGGTGTCGTGCACGGTCTGCAGGGCGCCGTCGCTGTCGACGATGCGGCCGTTGATCTGTTCGGTGCTCTGCGCAATCAAAGTGGTGGCCTTATGCTGCTCGCTGGTGGACAGGGTGATCTCATTCATCTTGGCCATCACCTCTTGCATCGCCTGCTGGATCTGCTCGATGCGCTGCACCGCGCTGTCGGTCAGTTCCACGCCGTCGTCCACCGAGTTGACGGTGCGCTGCATATTGGTTACCGCCTGGCTGGTTTCCTCGCGGATGGTGCTGACCATGCTGGAAATCTCCACCGTGGCCTGGCCGGTGCGCTCGGCCAGTTTGCGCACTTCGTCCGCCACCACCGCAAAGCCGCGGCCCATTTCCCCTGCGCGCGCCGCTTCAATCGCCGCATTCAAGGCCAACAAGTTGGTTTGATCCGCGATATCCTTGATCACATTGGTGATGCCGCTGATCTGCTGCGAGCGCTGATCCAGCGACACCAACATGCCGGACAAGCCCTTCACCGCCTCCACCGTGCTGTTCATCTCGCGGGAGATGCGCTGCATTTCGTCTGCGCTTTCGCTGGATACGGTACCGGTGTGGTTGACCAGAGAATCCGCCTCGCGCGCGGCGTCGGCGATATGGGAAATGCTGACGGTGATTTCCTCCAGCGTCGCGGCGTTGGAGCTGGACACATCGGAAATCTGCCGAGAGTCGCGCGCCACCTGATCCACGGTGCTGGCCACGCTCTGCACGCCGTTGGTGACGTTTTCCGCCTCGGTTCGCACCGCCACGAACATGCTTTGCAAGCGATGGATGAAGCTGTTGAACGCGGTGGCGGTCTCGGCAATCTCATCCTGGCCCTGCACTTCGATGCGGCGGGTCAAATCGCCTTCGCCTTTGGAGATTTCCAGCATCGCATTGCGCAAGCGGCCCAAGCCGGCCAGCATCTTGCTCAGCATCACGCTGGCCACCGGGATCAGCACTATCACGCACAGCGCGCCCAGGCCCACCACAGTCAGCAGCAGTTTTTCCAGCGGCTCGCTGACCACGGACTTGTCTATCATCACGCCCAGCAGCCAGTTAGTGCCCTCCACCGGGTCGACTTGCACCAGCTTGCTCTCGCCGTTGACTTCGATTTCCTCCATCGCGCTGCTGGTGGACAGCTGCACCAGCTTCTCGCCGGTCAGCGCCGGCACTTTTTCCGCCAGCGGCTTCAGTGTCAGCGTGGTGTCCGGGTGCGCGATCACCTTGCCGGCCTTATCCACCAGGAAAGCGTAGCCGTTGCCGCGCAGCTTGGCGGACAGCACGGTTTTGACCAGATCGTCGATGAAAATATCGCCGCCCACCACTGCTTTCAGCGTGGAGCCGTCGAACACCGGCGACACGAAAGTCACCACCAGTTTCTTGGTGTCGAAATCGACGTAGGGATCGGATACGCCCGGCTTGCCGCTGGCCTGAGCCTGCTGATACCAAGGACGCGCCACCGGATCGTAACCCGCCGGCTGCGGCTTGAAGTCGGAACGGATCATTTTGTGGTCGGCGGTGCCGATATAGGTCATGTCGTAGCCGCCGGCCTGACTCAAGCGCGCCAGCATCGGCATAGGCTCTGGCGTTCCCACCACAGGATTGCCGGCAATCACCACCTTGACCTTGCTGCCGTACCAGTCCTTGACCAGATTGGCGTAACCGCGCGAGGTGCTGGACAGCTCATTGTCCACTCCCTGGACAATCTCGTTGCGCATCTGGGTATACACCAGGGTCGTAATAATGGCGCCCAGCAAAACCAGCAACACCGCAATGAATACAATCAACTTTACACGCAAAGAGCGCATTTCCGTCCTCCATCCCCAATTCGACTTAGCCTGCCGCGATTGCTTGTCAATCCACGACAAAGCACTGTTATGATCATTCTCAATGCCGGTAGGCTCTGTTTTTGTCTTAGCCGCTCCGTCCGCAAAGCTCAACAAAAAAACATACAGATTGACGGCTGCGACATGCCATCCGGCTTATGACGAGATATTTATCACAAGCTGTTCTCAACGGACAGGCCCAATATCAACGATGCTCAAATAATGCGCAATGACTAGCCTGAACCTTATGCCTATGGATGGCATTACATTGGTTGAAAACATTGTCAATTCAGCTATTTCAGCCATCCAATGCGGCCAGTGGCGCAAAGGCGCAAAAATCCCATCTATTCGTAGAATGGCCGGGGAGCTGGGCGTCAGTCCTTTCACCGTGGTTGAGGCCTACGATAGGCTGGTGACTCTGGGCTACCTGGCCGCGCGGCCAGGCTCGGGCTTTTACGTGGAGGCTAGACGGGAAAGCCGGCCGCCCGATCTGCCGGCCGCCCCTCGCGTCTGGCCGGTGGACGAATACTGGCTGCTGCGCAAGATTTACCAGCAGGACGCCAATACCCTGTTCGCCGGCTGCGGCTGGCTGCCTACCCACTGGTATGACGCCGAAGCTCAGCAAAAAGCGCTGCGGCAGCTGGCTCGCGACGCCGTCGCCGCTCCCGGCTATGGCGACCCAAAAGGCTTTCTACCCCTGCGCGAGCATTTGGCCGACCGCTTGGCCGAACGGGGCATCCAGGCTCGCGCCGACGACATCGCGCTGACACAGGGCGCCAGCCGTGCGCTGGACATGGCGGCCTGCGCGCTGCTGCAAGCCGGAGACACCGTGCTGGTGGACGATCCCGGCTATTGCAACCTGCTGTCCTGCCTGGCGTTTCGCGAGTTCAAACTGGTGCCCGTGCCTTGGACCGAACATGGCCCCGATCTCGAGCAGTTGCGCGCGCTGCTGCTCCAGCATCGGCCGCGGGCCTTCTTCACCAACCCCTGGCTGCAAAACCCCACCGGCGCCAGCTATTCGCCGTCCGTCGCTCACCAGGTGCTGCGGCTGGCAGAGGAGTACGACTTCCTCATCGTGGAAGACAATGTTTCCGCGGACTTCGCCGGAGACCGCCAACCCGCGCTGGCGGCGCTGGACGGCCTCAAGCGCGTGCTCTACATCGATAGTTTCTCCAAGTCGCTGTCGCCGGGCCTGCGCGTGGGCTATCTATGCGGCCCGACCGAACTGCTAGAACGCATCGTCCATTACAAGATGATGTCCGGGCTGACCTCGCCGGAGCTGAACGAAAGGCTGGCGCTGGAACTGGTGTCAGAGGGCCGCTACCGCCGTCAGCTGGAGCGGCTGCGCGCACGGTTGGCCGAAGCCCAAGCGCAATGCCAGCAACTGTTTCTCGAACACAGCTGGCAGTTGTTCGCGCGGCCGTCCAACGGCCTGTTCCTGCTGGCGCGGCCACCCGGCGAACTGGACGCTAGACAGCTGGCCGAACAGGCGCAGCAACACAAGATCCTCCTCGCGCCCGGCCATCTATTCCGCGCCTACGGCATGCCCTCCGACTGGCTGCGCTTCAATGTCGCCTTCAGCCAGGACCGTCGGCTGTGGGATTTTCTGAGTTGCCCGCCACAGTGATAACATGCGGTAACCACAGCCTAGCGGAGCCCTTCATGCAACTTGTCGAAATGTTCGTCCATCCGTTGAAATCCTGTCGCGGCCTTTCCTACAGCCGCGCCTTCGCCGGCAAGCAGGGCCTGCCGCATGACCGCGAGTGGCTGCTGGCGGGCGAGAACGGCCGCTTCTTCACCGCCCGCTCCCACCCGCAGCTAGTGCGCGTGGAGGTAGACCTGATTCCCGGCGGTGCGCTGTTCAAATTTCCAGGCAAGGCGCCGGTGCTGGCAATGAGCACTCAATACCAGCAAGAAGCGCCGGCCACAGTATGGAAGGACAACTTCGCCGCCTATCACGGCGACGCCGCGGTCGATCGTTGGTTCAGCGAGGTATTGGACGAACCCTGCCGGCTGCTGTGGCTAGGCATACATTCCAATCGCCGGCTGAAGGACGGCGAACACGCGATGTCCTTCGCCGACGGCTATCCTTATTTACTAGTGAATCAGGCATCGCTGGATGCGCTGAACGATGAGCTGGATCAGCCGGTAACTCTGCGGCATTTCCGCCCCAATCTGGTAGTCAATGGCGATTACGCCTGGGAAGAGGACGATTGGAAAGTCGTGCAGATCGGCGATGTGGTGTTCGATGTCGCCAAGCCCTGCACTCGCTGCGTGCTGACCACCGTAGACCCGGATACCGGCATCAAGTCGCCGGAGCAGCAGCCTTTGCGCACGCTGGTCAGCATCCGCACCTTGCCGGAAGGCGTCTGCTTCGGCCTCAACTTGGTGCCTCGCAATGAAGGCCTGCTGGAATTGGGCGCTGAATTCAGCGTGCTGGAAACCCGCTACGAGTTTTGATTTTCCAACGCCGGCCACCGGCGTTTTGACTGATTTATGCTGAATAGATTAATGAATCTGCAAGACTTACTCGATCAAATCCACGACGAAGTTGTCGCCTACTACGGCCAAGGCCGCGTCGCAGACTACATCCCGGCGCTGGCCGAAGTGCCGCCACGCCAATTCGGCATGGCCATCACCACCTTGGACGGCCGCCATTACCGCTGCGGCGACGCCGCCGTCCCCTTCTCCATCCAAAGCATTTCCAAAGCCTTCATGCTGGCGCTCACGCTGGAGGCCGACGGCGACTCCTTATGGAGCCATGTAGGCAAAGAACCGTCCGGCAACCCGTTCAATTCACTGGTGCAGCTGGAATACGAGGACGGCGTTCCTCGCAACCCCTTCATCAACGCAGGCGCGCTGGTGGTCACCGACCGCGCCATCAGCCATTTTGAAGACGCCCACGGCGCCTTGCTGACCCGCTTGCGCCAAGAGTCCGGCAACGCCACGCTATGCGGCAATGCCCGCGTCGCCGAATCCGAGCGTGCCCACGGTCATCGGAACGCAGCGCTGGCGCACTTCATGAAAAGCTACGACAACCTCGACAACGAGGTGGAAACCGTACTGCAGCAGTATTTCAACAGCTGCAGCATCGCGATGAACTGCGTGGAGCTGGCCAATGCAGGCTTATTCCTCGCCAACCACGGCATCACCCGAGACGGCTTGCAGTCGCTAAGCCGCAGCCAGGCCAAGCAAATCAACGCGGTGATGCTGACCTGCGGCACTTACGATGCCGCCGGCGAATTCGCCTACCGCGTCGGCCTGCCAGTGAAAAGCGGCGTTGGCGGCGGCATGCTGGCCATCATACCCGGCAAAATGAGCATCGCCGTGTGGAGCCCGGAACTAGATAGCAAGGGCAATTCGGTGCTGGGCCTGGAAGCGTTGGATCGCTTCACCACACGCACAGGCCTCTCGATTTTTTAAGCCATCCCGCCAGCTGGCGCCGGATAAGAAAAAACCCGCTCAAAGGCGGGTTTTTTTTCCGGCAATGAAAAAAGCCAGGCTTGCGCCTGGCTTCTTTCTCAACTTCGTCGATTACTCGGCGGAGTTGTCTTCAACCGCTACGGCATCTTCCGCACGGTCCACCAGCTCTACCAGAGCCATCGGGGCGTTGTCGCCCTTGCGGAAACCGTACTTCAGGATACGCACATAACCACCATTGCGGGCGGAGAAGCGCGGGCCGAGAACGTCGAAGAGTTTAACCACGATATCGCGGTCACGAGTGCGGTCAAACGCCAGACGACGGTTGGCGAGAGACGGCTTTTTGCCGAGCGTAATCAACGGCTCGGCCACACGACGCAGTTCCTTGGCTTTCGGCAGCGTGGTCACGATAACTTCGTGCTTCAGCAGCGAATTCGCCATGTTGCGCAGCATCGCCAGACGATGGCTGGTCGTGCGGTTCAGTTTACGATTACTGTAACGATGACGCATTGTTAATGTCCTTTTATCTCAAACCTTACGGCTTTTCGAGGCCAGCAGGCGGCCAGTTCTCGAGTTTCATCCCGAGAGTCAGGCCTTTGGAAGCGAGAACTTCCTTGATCTCGTTCAGCGACTTGCGGCCGAGGTTCGGAGTCTTCAGAAGCTCGGTTTCAGTACGCTGGATCAGATCGCCGATGTAATAAATGTTCTCAGCTTTCAGGCAGTTGGCCGAACGAACCGTCAGTTCAAGATCGTCTACCGGACGCAGCAGGATCGGATCGATCGGCGGCGCCTTTTCAACGACTTCTTCAACCGCTGTGCCTTGGAGATCGGCAAAGATCGACAGCTGATCCATCAGAATACGGGCAGCGTTGCGCACTGCCTGTTCCGGCTCGATCACGCCGTTGGTCTCGATATCGAGAACCAGGCGGTCGAGGTCGGTACGCTGCTCAACACGGGCGCTTTCCACAGCGAAGCTCACGCGGCGAACCGGCGAGAAGGAAGCATCCAGTTGAATGGTACCGATGGAACGGTTGTCTTCATGATTGGATCGAACCGACACCGGCTGATAGCCGCGGCCTTTTTCGATCTTGATCTCCATGTCGATCTTACCGCCAGAAGCGATGTGACAAATCACGTGGTCCGGATTGATCACTTCCACATCGTGCGGCAGTTCGATATCGCCAGCCAAGACAGCGCCTTCGCCGTCCTTTTTCAAGGACAACACAACACTGTCACGACCATGCAGCTTAAGCACTACGCCCTTGAGGTTGAGGAGGATGTCTACGACATCCTCGCGCACGCCATCAAGTGCGGAATACTCATGCAAAACGCCAGCGATAGTCACTTCGGTCGGAGCATAGCCCGGCATCGACGACAGCAGAATCCGGCGCAGCGAATTACCCAGAGTATGAGCGTAGCCGCGCTCGAACGGCTCCATCGACACACGAGCGTGAGTGGCGGAAACCGGCTGAACGTCGATAAGACGAGGTTTCAGAAATTCCGAAGCGCTGTTTTGCATAGTCATTCCCTAAGAGCTAGCGATTACTTGGAGTAGAATTCCACAACGAGTTGTTCGTTGATATCGCTAGACAGTTCGGAACGTTCCGGAGCGGATTTGAAAGTGCCTTCCATTTTCTTGGAGTCAACCAGAACCCAAGACGGGAAGCCACCCTGCTCGGCCAGAGCCAGACCTTCTACGATACGGGCCTGTTTCTTGGCTTTTTCACGGACGGACACTACGTCACCGGCTTTAACCTGGTAGGACGGAATGTTCACAACCTGGCCGTTCACAACGATAGCCTTGTGGCTAACCAGCTGGCGCGCTTCGGCGCGAGTGGAGCCAAAGCCCATGCGATATACAACGTTATCCAGGCGGGCCTCGAGCAGCTTCAGCAGGTTTTCACCCGTGGAGCCTTTGCGACGCACAGCTTCCGCAAAGTAATTGCGGAACTGACGCTCGAGTACACCGTAAATACGACGGATTTTCTGCTTTTCACGCAGTTGCACACCGTAGTCAGACAGGCGGCTCTTACGAGCGCCATGCTGGCCCGGAGGGCTATCCAGTTTGCACTTGGAATCCAGTGCACGACGCGCGCTCTTCAGGAAAAGGTCGGTGCCTTCACGACGAGCGAGCTTACACTTAGGGCCGATATAACGTGCCATGTTCTCACACTCTCCGAATTAGATACGACGTTTTTTGGGCGGACGGCAACCGTTGTGCGGTACCGGCGTCACGTCGGAGATGCTGGTGATCTTGAAACCCAGCGCGTTGAGTGCGCGAACAGCGGATTCACGACCCGGACCCGGGCCCTTGATACGAACTTCGAGGTTCTTCACACCGTATTCTTGGGCAACTTTACCAGCGTGCTCTGCTGCTACCTGAGCAGCAAAGGGTGTACTCTTGCGCGAGCCCTTGAAACCAGCGCCGCCAGAGGTAGCCCAAGACAATGCATTGCCTTGACGGTCGGTGATCGTGATGATGGTGTTGTTGAACGAAGCGTGCACGTGCACGATGCCTTCGCTAACAGACTTGCGCACTTTCTTGCGTACACGAACTGCTGTGTTTGCTTTAGCCATTATCTGTTGTTCCTATTAATTACTTCTTGCCGGCGATCGCCTTACGCGGCCCCTTGCGGGTGCGAGCGTTAGTGCGAGTGCGCTGACCGCGGCACGGCAGGCCACGACGATGGCGGAAGCCGCGATAGCAGCCCATGTCCATCAGACGCTTGATGCTCATGGTGACTTCGCGACGCAGATCACCTTCAACGGTGAACTTGGCGACTTCGTCACGCAGAGCTTCCATTTCAGCGTCAGTCAGATCCTTCACTTTCGTGGAAGGGTTCACGCTGGCAGCAGCACAAATCTGCTGGGCGCGAGTCTGACCGATGCCGAAAATTGCCTGCAGGCCGATAACGGCATGCGCATGATTGGGGATATTTACCCCTGCAATACGGGCCATACTCTTTCCTTAAGCCTTAAGACCTTGAAAAGTTTGCGATTGTAACACGCAAATCCAGGTCTAACAAATGTTAGCCTTGTTTTTGCTTGTGACGCGGATCCGTGCAAATCACGCGAACTACGCGATTGCGACGAATGATTTTGCAGTTGCGGCAAATCTTCTTTACCGAAGGCTGTACTCGCATGTCAGTTCCTTTCAATCCTCTAAAAGAGCAAGTGCGTTATTTCGCACGGAACACTATCCGGGACTGGCAGGACCGAGGAGAAGCCCCTCGCCCCAAACCGCAGTCAGATTGGATGCGAATGCCTATGCAATCGCACCCCGTCTGAAGTGCCCGGTTACCACGTGTCCATTCACAAGCAAAACTCCGAAGCGGACTCCGGAATTTCGCACTGCATCTGGATGGTGTCTTCCTTAGCCAATAACCCAGCGCAAGCTCAAGTTGTCAGCGCGTGAGCGCGTTGCCTTTGAAGTTGGCCTTCTTAAGCAAGCTCTCGTACTGATGCGACAGCACGTAAGACTGTACCTGCGCCATGAAGTCCATGGTTACCACCACAATGATCAGCAGCGATGTGCCGCCGAAGTAGAACGGCACGTTCCACTTCAAGATCAGGAATTCCGGCAACAAGCAGACCAGTGTGATGTAGATCGCACCAATCAGCGTCAGCCGCAGAATGATCTTCTCGATATATCGGGAAGTCTGCTCACCAGGACGAATACCCGGGATGAAGGCACCGCTCTTCTTCAGGTTGTCAGCCGTTTCCTTCGGGTTGAACACCAACGCCGTGTAGAAATAGCAGAAGAAGACGATGGCCGCCGCATACAGCAGCACGTAGATCGGCTGACCGGGATGCAGTTTGTCTGCGATGCCCTTCAGCCAGCCCATGTGCTCGCCCTGGCCAAACCAACCGAGAACGGTGGCCGGGAACAGGATGATGCTGGACGCGAAAATCGGCGGAATCACCCCCGCCATGTTGAGCTTGAGCGGCAAATGCGTGCTCTGGCCCTGCATGACGCGATTGCCCACTTGCCGTTTGGCGTAGTTCACCAGGACTTTGCGTTGGCCGCGCTCGGCGTACACCACCACATAAGTCACCACGATCACTCCGACAAACAACACGACGGCAAACAGGATAGGCAAAGAACCCTGACTGGTTAGAGTCAAGGTCTTGCCGATCGCAGCCGGAACGCCAGCGGCGATACCTGCGCAGATGATCAACGAAATACCGTTGCCAATCCCGCGCTCGGTAATCTGCTCGCCCAGCCACATGAGGAACATGGTGCCGGTTACCAGCGATACGACTGTCGTCAGGTAGAACTCCCACTGCGGAGTCACCACCAGGTTAGGCTGCTTGTACAGCATCACCGCAATGCCGAAACTTTGGAAAGTCGCGAGCAAAACGGTGGCGTAACGTGTGTACTGGGTTATCTTACGACGTCCCGCATCGCCCTCCTTCTTCAGCTGCTTGAGGCTCGGAAGAACCTCGGAGGCAAGCTGAAGAATGATGGAGGCGGAGATGTACGGCATGATGCCAATGGCAAACACCGTAAACCTCGAGAGGGCGCCGCCCGAAAACATGTTGAACATGTCGAGCAGGCCCGTCTGCGATGAGTGGAACAACTTCGCTAGCTCGGCAGGGTTGATACCCGGAACCGGAATGTGAGCACCGATGCGATAAACGATCAGGGCACCAATCAGGAACCAGATTCGACGCTTGAGATCACCAAACTTATTGGCATTTGCCACTAGAGAAGTATTCGCCACAGATTATTGCCTTATTCTACGCTGCCGCCGGCAGCTTCGATGGCGGCGCGAGCGCCGGCAGTTACGCCAACGCCGCGCAGTTTTACTGCGCGCTCAATCTTGCCGGACAGCACCACCTTGGCGGAATTCGCCTGGATGGAAGCCAGACCAGCTTGCTTGAGAGAGAGTAGGTCGATTTCATCAACCGGCAGCAGGTTCAGTTCGGACAGGCGAATCTCGGCAACCTTGCCTGCGTTCAGCGACTTGAAGCCGCGTTTCGGCAGACGACGTTGCAGCGGCATTTGACCGCCTTCGAAACCAACCTTGTGGAAACCACCTGCTCGGCTCTTCTGACCTTTGTGACCGCGGCCACAAGTCTTGCCCAGGCCGCTGCCGATGCCACGGCCTACACGGCGCTTGGCATGCTTGGCGCCGGCACCCGGCTGTACAGTGTTCAGCAGCATCTCTTAGCCCTCGAATTTCAACAAGTAGCTGATCTTGTTGATCATGCCACGGTTTTCAGGGGTATCGAGCACTTCAACAGTCTGGCGAATTTTCTTCAGACCCAGACCACGGGCGCAAGCCTTGTGAGACTCCAGGCGACCGATCAGGCTCTTTACCAGAGTGACCTTTACAGTCTTGGCGTTACTCATGGCTCACCCCCAGGATGTCCTCGACGCTCAGGCCACGCTTGGAGGCGATTTGCGCCGGGGTGTTGATGTTGCTCAGACCATCCAAAGTTGCACGCACCACGTTGTACGGGTTGGTGGAACCATGAATTTTTGCCGAGACGTTATGAACACCCATAGCATCAAAGATAGCGCGCATCGGGCCGCCGGCTTTCACACCGGTACCTTCTTTAGCGGGCTGGATGAATACAGTAGTAGCGCCGTGCTTGCCAACCACAGTGTGGTGGAAAGTGCCGTTTTTCAACGGAACCTTAACCATATTGTGGCGAGCTTGTTCCATTGCCTTTTGTACGGCAACCGGAACTTCCTTGGAACGGCCCTTACCCATGCCGATTCCGCCATCGCCATCACCTACCACGGTCAAGGCGGAGAAAGCCATGATACGGCCGCCTTTAACCACTTTGGTGACGCGGTTGACGCTGATCATTTTCTCGACCAGACCGTCGCCACGATCTTCCGTTTCGTGTTTAGCCATTCTTCACTCCGAATTAGAATACGAGACCGTGTTCGCGAGCGGCGTCAGCCAGCGCTTTCATACGACCGTGGTATTTGAAACCAGAGCGGTCGAAAGCGACTTTCTCGATGCCAGCGGCTTTTGCTTTTTCAGCAATGCGCTTGCCGATCACGGCTGCAGCTGCCACGTTGCCGCCGTTTTTGAGATCAGCGCGTACGTCGGTTTCCAGCGAAGAGGCGCTGGCCAGTACTTTGCTGCCAGTCTCATCAACGATCTGGGCATAAATGTGGCTATTGGTGCGATACACAGTGAGACGCACCATCTTGAGCTCCGCGATCCGGGCACGGGTTTTACGTGCGCGGCGGAGTCGAGCTTGTTTCTTGTCCATATCAGTGCCTCAGTTACTTCTTCTTGGTTTCTTTCAGAACCACAACCTCATCAGCGTAACGAACGCCCTTGCCTTTGTACGGCTCGGGAGCGCGGTAAGCGCGGATTTCGGCAGCCACCTGGCCAACGCGCTGCTTGTCAGCGCCTTTGATCAGGATCTCGGTCTGACTCGGGGTCTCAGCTTTAACGCCCTCAGGCATTTGATGAGCCACCGGGTGGGAGAAACCCAGAGACAGGTTCAGGGTGTCGCCTTGGGCCTGGGCACGATAGCCCACGCCTACCAGCTGCAGCTTCTTCTCGAAGCCTTTGGACACGCCGGTCACCATATTGTTCAGCAGCGCGCGCAGAGTGCCGGACATGGCACGAGCGAACTTGCTGTCGTTCTTAGCGGCGAATGTCAGCTGGCCGTTGTCCAGCTTGACATCTACCTCTTCGCACAGAGCGGTGCTCAAGGAGCCCAGGGCGCCCTTCACAGTCACTTCTGCAGCGCCGAATTTCACTTCGACGCCAGCCGGGATGACTACGGGATTCTTAGCTACGCGAGACATTTGACCCCCTTAAGCCACGACGCACAGCAACTCGCCGCCGATGCCGGCCGCGCGCGCTTTGCGATCAGTCATAACGCCTTTGGAGGTGGACAGGATAGCCACGCCCAAGCCATTCATGACTTTCGGGATTTCGGTGGAGCCCTTGTACACACGCAGGCCAGGGCGGGAAACGCGGTCAATGCGCTCGATCACCGGACGGCCAGCATAGTACTTGAGCTGGATTTCGAGAACAGGCTTCTTCTCTTCGCCGGCAACGGCGAAGTCTTCGATGTAGCCTTCTTCTTTCAACACCTGCGCCAGCGCAATTTTCAGCTTGGAAGACGGCATGGAAACAGCCACCTTGGAAGCCATTTGGCCGTTGCGGATGCGGGTCAACATATCGGAAATAGGATCGTGCATGCTCATTTATGTGTCTCCTATTACCAGCTGGCCTTCACAACCCCCGGAATCTCGCCCTTCAGAGCGATTTCACGGAGTTTGTTACGACCCAGACCGAATTTGCGGAATACGCCACGCGGACGACCGGTAATGGCGCAGCGACGACGCTGGCGAACCGGGGAAGCATTGCGCGGCAGCTGCTGCAGTTGCAGGCGAGCTGCAAAGCGCTCTTCTTCCGAGAGGCTTTGATTGTTGATAGTCGCGATAAGGGCTTCGCGCTTGGCAGCAAATTTTGCAGCCAGCTTGACACGCTTCTCTTCGCGCTGAATCAGTGCAAGTTTTGCCATGTGCTTAACCCTTGAACGGGAACTTGAACGCGGCCAGCAAAGCGCGGGCCTCTTCGTCAGTCTTCGCGGTGGTGGTAACAGTAATGTTCATACCACGCAGAGCATCGATCTTGTCGTACTCGATTTCCGGGAAGATGATCTGTTCTTTAACGCCCATGTTGTAGTTGCCGCGGCCGTCGAAAGACTTGGCGGAAACACCACGGAAGTCGCGAACGCGCGGCAGCGCGATCGTCACCAGGCGGTCCAGGAACTCGTACATGCGTTCGCGACGCAGAGTTACCTTGCAACCCACCGGGTAGTGATCACGAATCTTGAAGCCTGCGATGGATTTGCGAGCGGTGGTGACAACCGGCTTCTGGCCGGCGATCTTTTCCAGGTCGCCCACGGCGAAATCCATTACCTTTTTATCGGCAACAGCTTCGCCCACACCCATGTTCACAGTGATCTTCTCAATGCGCGGGACTTGCATGATGGACTTGTAGCCGAACTGTTTCATCAGTTCAGGCACTACGGTGTCTTTGTAGAAATCGTAGAGACGTGCCATGTTTTGTTCCTTACGCGCCAATGACTTCGCCGTTGGACTTGAACACGCGTACCTTGCGGCCGTCTTCAAGAATCTTGAAGCCTACGCGGTCAGCCTTTTGGCTTGCCGGATTGAAAATGGCGACGTTCGATGCGTCAACAGGCATGGTCTTTTCAACGATGCCGCCGGCCACGCCACGCACCGGATTCGGCTTCTGGTGTTTCTTGGCGACATTCACGCCTTCAACAACCAGTTTCTCGTCCAGAACGCGCAGAACGGTGCCGCGCTTACCTTTGTCTTTGCCGGTGATTACTACGACTTCATCACCCTTGCGAATTTTGCGCATGCGATCTCCTTACAGTACTTCAGGAGCCAGCGAAACGATCTTCATGAAGCGCTCGGTACGCAGTTCACGCGTAACAGGCCCGAAGATACGAGTGCCGATAGGCTCAAGCTTGTTGTTGAGCAGGACGGCGGCGTTGCCGTCAAACTTGATCAACGAGCCATCCGGACGACGCACGCCTTTGGCAGTGCGAACCACAACCGCGTTGTAAACGTCGCCTTTTTTGACGCGTCCACGCGGTGCAGCATCCTTGATGGTCACCTTGATGATGTCGCCTACGCTTGCATAGCGACGCTTGGAACCGCCCAATACCTTGATGCACATAACGTGACGCGCACCTGTATTGTCAGCGACCTCAAGCATGGTCTGCATTTGGATCATGTGATGATTACCTTTCTAATCCAACTTTATCCGTCACTCTCACCTGCCGGTTTCTCGCATAAGAGCAAGACCAAACAGACGAAACGCCACAGAAACTGTGGCGTATCCAACGGCCAGTTTTGGACCCCGTAAGGGCGGAACTCCTACCCGATAGGGGTAGGAAGATGGCCATTATACAGGGAGCTTTCGCCCCCTGCAAGTCTTTACACCTGGCGGGACTTCTCTACCAGGGCAGTTACCACCCACGTCTTGGTCTTCGAGAGCGGACGGGACTCGCTGATAACAACGATATCGCCGGCCTTGAACTCGTTGTTCTCGTCGTGCGCGTGGAACTTCTTAGAACGACGGATAATCTTGCCGTAGATCGGGTGCTTTACTTTGCGCTCGACCAGTACGGTCACGGTTTTATCCATCTTGTCGCTGACTACGGTACCGGTCAGCGTACGTACCACTTTGGTTTCGCTCATCTTAAACTGCCTTTTCTTTCAGAACGGTGCGCACGCGAGCGATGTCGCGACGTACTTTCTTCAGTTCAGAGGTCTTGGCGAGTTGCTGAGTGGCGTGCTGCATGCGCAGAGCAAACTGGGCCTTCAAGAGGCTAAGCAGTTCCGCCTTCAGCTCGTCAACAGTTTTGGCTTTCAGTTCGGACGCTTTCATTACTGACCTACCTGTCTAGTTACAAACACAGTGGCGATCGGCAACTTGGCTGCGGCCAGACGGAAAGCTTCACGAGCGAGTTCCTCGGAAACACCATCCATTTCGTACAGCATCTTGCCAGGCTGGATTTCGGCCACGTAGTACTCCGGAGAGCCTTTACCCCCGCCCATACGAACTTCAGCAGGCTTGGAAGTAATCGGCTTGTCCGGGAAGATGCGGATCCAGATGCGGCCGCCACGCTTGATGTGACGGGTCATCGCGCGACGCGCAGCTTCGATCTGGCGCGCGGTCAGACGACCACGACCAACCGCCTTCAGACCGAAATCACCAAAGCTCACTTTGTTGCCACGAGTAGCGATACCCGTGTTGCGGCCTTTATGCTGTTTACGGTACTTGAGTCTAGTTGGCTGCAGCATTTCGAGCACCCTTTCTCGATTTCTTCTCGGTCGCTACCGGAGCCGGTTGAACTTGACCCGGCTTGAGCTCGCCCTTGTATACCCATACCTTGATGCCGATGATACCGTAGGTAGTTTTGGCTTCGGAGGTAGCGTAGTCTACGTCTGCGCGCAGGGTATGCAGCGGCACGCGGCCTTCGCGATACCATTCGCTACGAGCGATGTCGATACCGTTCAGACGGCCGGAGCTCATGATCTTGATGCCTTGAGCGCCCATGCGCATTGCGTTTTGCATAGCGCGCTTCATGGCGCGACGGAACATCACGCGCTTCTCCAGCTGGGAAGCAATGCCGTCGGCGATGATTTGAGCATCCAGTTCCGGCTTGCGAACTTCTTCGATGTTCACATGCACGGGAACGCCCAGGCGCTTTTGCAGTTCTTGCTTGAGCAGCTCGATGTCCTCGCCTTTTTTACCGATCACAACACCCGGACGGGCGCTGTGAATGGTGATGCGGGCGGACTTAGCCGGGCGCTCGATGGTCACACGGCCAACCGAAGCGTGACCCAGACGCTTTTTCAGGAATTCGCGAACTTCGATATCCTGCTTCAGCATTTCCGGGAAGTTCTGCGAATTCGCGAACCACTTGGAAGACCAGTTTTTGTTAACGGCAAGACGGAATCCCGTCGGATGAATCTTCTGACCCATTTCTTACCCCTTAATTGCCAACGGTCAACGAGATGTGGCAGGTCTGCTTTTCGATGCGATTGCCACGACCCTTAGCACGGGCGGTGAAACGCTTCAGACTAGCGCCTTTGTCAACAAAGATGCCGGTGACACGCAGGGTGTCAATGTCGGCGCCTTCGTTGTGCTCGGCGTTAGCGATGGCAGATTCCAGCACTTTCTTGATGATTACCGCGCCCTTCTTCGGGGAGAAGGCCAAGATATTCAGAGCCTGATCAACGGACTTGCCGCGGATCAGATCGGCCACCAGGCGGCATTTTTGTGCCGACAGGCGAACGCTTTTCAGATTTGCAGATACTCTCATCGCTTCACCTTATCTCTTCTTCGCCTTCTTATCGGCCGCGTGGCCTTTGAAGGTACGAGTCAGCGAGAATTCGCCCAGTTTATGGCCGACCATGTTTTCGGAAACATAAACAGGCACATGGGTGCGACCGTTGTGCACAGCGATGGTCAGACCAATGAAATCCGGCAGGATGGTCGAACGACGAGACCAAGTCTTGATCGGACGCTTGTCGCTGGTTGCCCGCACCGCATCTACTTTTTTCAGCAGATGCAGATCAACGAACGGGCCTTTTTTCTGCGAACGTGCCATTGTCAATTACCCTTTTTTGGAATAGCGACGGCGTACGATCATATTGTCGGTACGCTTGTTGCGACGGGTACGGAAGCCCTTAGCCGGAGTGCCCCACGGGCTAACCGGCACACGGCCTTCGCCAGTACGGCCTTCACCACCACCGTGCGGGTGGTCAACCGGGTTCATGGCAACGCCACGAACGGTCGGACGGATACCGCGCCAGCGAGTAGCGCCAGCCTTGCCCAGCTTGCGCAGGGAGTGCTCTTCGTTACCCACTTCACCAACAGTCGCTCGGCAATCAACGTGCACCAGGCGAATTTCGCCCGAACGCAGACGCAGTTGAGCGTAAGCGCCTTCGCGAGCCAGCAGCATCGCGGATGCGCCAGCGGAACGAACCATCTGAGCGCCCTTGCCAGGCTGCATTTCCACGCAGTGGATAGTGGTACCCACCGGGATGTTGCGGATCGGCAGAGCGTTACCGGCCTTGATCGGAGCTTCCGCGCCGGACAACAGCTCAGCGCCGGCTTTCACACCGCGCGGGGCGATGATGTAGCGACGCTCGCCATCGGCGTAGCACAGGAGAGCAATGTGAGCGGTGCGGTTCGGATCGTATTCGATGCGTTCCACTTTCGCCGGGATGCCATCCTTGTTGCGACGGAAGTCGATGATGCGGTAGTGCTTCTTGTGGCCACCGCCACGATGACGCGTGGTGATGTGACCATTGTGGTTACGGCCACCGGTGGAAGATTTCTTTTCCAACAGGGCGGCGTGCGGAGCACCTTTGTGCAGGTCAGGGTTTACTACCTTGACAACGGCACGGCGGCCCGCGGAAGTCGGTTTTACCTTAACGATAGGCATGCTCTATCTCCTTACTCCGCTGCGGCCGGGGTAGCGGTCAGATCAATTTCTTGACCTTCCACCAGGCTAACGTAGGCCTTTTTCCAGTCACTGCGACGACCGATGGAACGGCCAAAGCGCTTAACCTTGCCTTTGACATTCACAGTGGAAACGCCTTCAACTTTTACGTTGAACAGCATTTCAACCGCGGCCTTGATTTCGGGCTTGGTCGCGTCTTTGGCAACGCGGAACGCCATTTGCTGGTTCTTCTCAGCAATCATGGTGCTCTTTTCGGAAACGATGGGAGCAAGAATTACTTGCAACAGACGTTCTTGGTTCATGCCCACTGCTCCTCAAGTTGCTTCACAGCGTCGCGAGTGATCACGGTCTTCTTGAAGCGCAACAGGCTGTACGGATCAGCTTGAACCGCTTCGATAACCAGCACGTTCGGCAGGTTACGCGAAGAGAGATAGAGGTTTTCGCTCAGTTCGCCAGTGATGAACAAAGCCTGTTCCAGGCCCATCGGCTGAACGGTGCCAACGAATTCTTTGGTCTTCGGGCTTTCAACGTTCAGCTCGTCAACCACGATCAGACGCTCGTCGCGGACCAGCTGCGACAGAATCGCGGCCATGCCTGCACGGAACATCTTGCGGTTAACTTTCTGAGTGAAGTTCTCGTCCGGCTTGTTCGGGAAGGCACGGCCACCACCACGACGGTTCGGGGTGGAAGTCATACCGGCACGAGCGTTACCAGTACCTTTCTGACGGAAAGGCTTTTTGGTCGAGTGCTTCACTTCAGCACGGGTCAGCTGGGCGCGGTTGCCGCTACGAGCATTCGCCAGGAATGCGGTAACAACCTGATGCACCAGGGCTTCGTTGTATTCGCGGCCGAACAAAGAGTCGGACACTTGCAGGCTGCCAACAGCCTTGCCTTGGGTATTGATTACATTCAATTCCATCACGCACCCGCCTTCACGCTAGGACGAACGACTACGTCACCGTTCTTGGCGCCAGGAACAGCGCCTTTAACCAGAATCAGTTGACGCTCGGCATCGACACGAACGATTTCCAGGCACTGCACGGTGCTCTTGACGTTACCGTATTGGCCCGCCATGCGCTTACCCGGGAAAACGCGGCCCGGATCTTGCGCCTGACCGATGGAACCCGGCGTGTTATGCGAACGCGAGTTACCATGGGAAGCACGGTTGGAAGAGAAGTTGTGACGCTTGATCACGCCGGAGAAGCCTTTACCTTTGGAGGTGCCGGTTACATCAACCAGTTGACCAACGGTGAAGATCTCAACAGCGATGGCATCGCCCGGCTTGAAGCTGGACAGATCGGAGGCGGTCAGCGGAAACTCGACCAGACCCAGACCTGCTTCAACGCCAGCCTTGGCGAAGTGGCCCGCGGCAGCCTTAACAACACGGCTGGCCTTTTTGGAGCCATAGGTAACCTGCACGGCATTGTAGCCGTCGGTTTCAGCAGTTTTGATTTGCGTGACGCGGTTAGCGGACATGTCCAGCACAGTTACCGGGATGGTTGCGCCATCTTCGGCAAAAATGCGGGTCATGCCGACTTTGCGACCGACAAGACCTAAACTCATGTTTATTTCCTTTTTCAGGCGCCGATTACGATTGACCGGCATAAAAAACACGACAGAAAAAACAAAAACGGACTCGCCAAAATGGCGAGTCCGCTAATGTATCACAGAAAATTCAAGAATCGCAAGAACTTAGCTCGCAAACCCTTGAACTTAAGCGATTACTGCAGCTTGATTTCCACATCCACACCGGCCGGCAGATCGAGCTTCATCAGAGCGTCGACGGTTTTGTCGGTCGGGTCCACGATGTCCATCAGACGCAGGTGAGTGCGGATTTCCAGCTGATCGCGGGAAGTCTTGTTCACGTGCGGGGAGCGCAGAACGTTGAAACGCTCGATTTTGGTCGGCAGCGGAACCGGGCCTTTAACAACGGCGCCGGTGCGCTTGGCGGTTTCAACGATTTCCTGAGCGGAGCGATCGATCAGGTTGTAATCGAAAGCCTTCAGGCGGATGCGGATTTTCTGGCTAGACATTAGATTCTCCGATCC